>ASNI01000010.1 GCA_000404785.1 Cloacimonetes bacterium SCGC AAA252-N17 | reverse complement strand
TATAAAATTTATTCATGCAATATTCTTGAGCAAATTACCTAAAAAATATGAGGGCGTGAAAGAGATCAGTTTCAATAACTGGTTTGCAAACCTATTGCTTGGAGCACTTTGTATCATATTTGGTGTGTTTGTATTTGCAATTCCGGTGAAATTATTCTTGTTGCCCATAATTGGCGCAGGTACTATTAAAACATTGCTTCTTGGATTTTACAGTTCAAAGATCATTCTTTACTTCTTTGCAGCATCCATCCTACTCGGTCTTATCATTTATCTTGTATTCAAAAAGATCCGTTTCGATGATGAATATGTTGGAACATATCCGACAACCGAAGAACACAGAGCGACAGGTGTTGAGTTTTATAATGAAGTTTCCTCGATGAGACCTTTCGACAAGATCTACGAGTGGGCAAATAAGAAGTTTTTTGATATATATAAATGGGGAACGGTGTTCTCCTTATGGCTTGGTGATGTGTTCCACAGATTGCATTCAGGTTTATTACACACCTATGCGATTTGGATGCTTGCCGGTTTGGTTGTTGTCACCATAATTTTATTAAGTGCAATTTAGTTTAAGTATAATATTATGAACCACGAAATACACGAAAGACGCGAAAAAATAATTTTCAAAGAAAGAAGTTATGCAATTCAGGATGCTATTTTTGAATTGCGAAAAATGGGTTCAAATTTAATAAACGAAATTAATAAAATGAAGTCTAATAAAACAATTTTCTTAAACAACATTTTCGTGCTTTTAGTGCCTTTAGTGGTTAAAAGTGTTTATATGTAGGAGGCTTAAGTGCCAGTTGATATTTGGTTGTACTTTATTTTAGGATTCATGATAATCGGTTCGATTGCATGTCTGGAAATAAAGAATATACTTTCTTCGATCATCACCATTGGTGTTGTTGGATTGAGCCTTTCTTTAGCATTTCTCTTTTTGGGTGCTCCAGATCTTGCACTTGTTCAGTTTGTTTTCGAGATTCTATGCATGGTCATTTTGATACGTGCTTTTGCGAAACGTTCAATCGAAGTCCGTGCTCTTCAAAGAGATGTGCCAGAAACAATCATTGCTATCGTAATTCTTGCAAGTATTTTTGTGCTCAGCATCTTTGCGTTCAAGGATATGCCGTCTTTTGGAAAACCAATTGTCCGCGTTGCAGAACGATATCTTGCCAATGCAGGCGTGGAGACCGGTTCTCAAAATATCGTCACCGCTGTTATTCTAAATTATAGAATATATGATACATTGGGTGAGGTTACCGTGCTCTTTACCGCAATTTTAGGTACATTCACCATATTACGTAAAACAGGGAGGAAGAAAAGACATGCAGAATAATTTTCCAAATGAAGGTATGTCCGTAATTGTTAAAACAATTACACGTTTCACTGTCTGGTTGATCTTTTTATATGGTCTTTATATTGTTATTCATGGTCATCTTTCCCCTGGCGGCGGTTTTGCAGGCGGTGTCATCGTTGCACTTTCTTATGTTCACTTGACGCTTGCGTATGGTAAAAATTTTGTGATGGAACGCGTGAATAAATTTGCCATGAACAGTATAGAAGCTATTGCAGCGATACTAATCGTGCTAACCGGTCTCGTCGGCTTATACGTTACCGGTTATTTCCTCGCAAATTTTATGGGAATCGGCAAACTATATACACTTATCAGTGCCGGCTACATCCCTATGCTGAATATCTTTATTTGCGTGAAGGTCGGCATGGGATTATATCTTGTGTTCTATTATTTAGCTAGTTTTAAACCACAGGAAGGATAAGATATGATACTCTATATAATGTGCTTTTTCCTCTTTTTGGTCGGTGTGTACGGTGCGATCACAAAAAGAGATCTGATTAAGATAATACTTGCAATTGGTATCATGGGTTATTCCGTAAACCTGTTCCTCGTGCTGCTTGCTTATCGTACGGGAGCTCTTGCACCGATTCTTAAAAAAGGATTCAATGTTACAATGGTTGATCCTATTCCTCAGGCTCTTGTGCTTACATCCATCGTTATTGAACTTGGTGTCACTGCGCTCATGGCTGCGCTTGCGATCAGGATCTATCAAAAATATGATACCTTTGATATTACGAAGATCAGGAGATTACAAGGATGATATTATCACAGTTTATTTTCGTCCCTTTACTCGCTGCATTTCTCATCGTTCTAGTTGCCCGTAAAAAGGAAAATATTGCTGCTGTTATTGCCCTTGCTGCATGTGCCTGGATTTTGATCGTTTCGTTCATTGCGTTCTTTAAGCTCCCTGCACATGGGGGTATGATCCTAAACAATACAAGTGGATGGAAAATACCCTATACGATAAGCTTGATCCTGGATAATCTGTCTTCCTTTATGCTGATAGTAGTGAGCATTGTTGCCTTTTTCTCTGCGTTCTATTCGATCCAGTACATAAATCATTTTACAGGGAAGTGGAATTTCTTTGCACTCTTTATGCTGATGGTGACAGGAATGAATGGAGTGATACTCACTGGTGACTTCTTCAATTTGTATGTTTTTATGGAGATAGCGCTCATTTCTGCCTATGCTCTTGTTGCCTTTGGAACCGAAGCCGAAGAGCTGGAAGCAGCATTCAAATATGCCACAATGGGTGCGATAACTTCCACAATGATTCTGTTTGGTATTGGAATTCTCTATAGTTATACTTCCACACTTACAATGGCGGATGTCGGACTTCAACTGAGAAGTGTCGGAACTCCGAAACTGATTTTCTTGGTTTATGGTTTATTCATTGCAGGTTTTGGTTTGAAAACTGCACTCGTTCCTTTCCATGCGTGGCTACCTGATGCCCACCCATCAGCTCCAGCACCGATCTCGGCAATGCTTTCCGGCGTACTCATCAAAACACTTGGCGTGTATGCTTTAGTGAGAATTTTCTTTAATGTATTCGGAGCCCCAACAGTTGTATTACAGATCCTTATGCTTCTCGGAACGCTCTCGATCGTGATAGGAGGTTTTCTCTCGGTCGTGCAATGGGATTTCAAACGGTTGCTGGGATTTAGCAGTATCAGCCAGGTCGGATTTATAATTATAGGTTTTGCGCTTGGCACACCTCTCGGTATTCTTGGTGGTATTCTTCATCTCTTTTATCATGCAATCTTCAAATCCTTGCTTTTCTTAGACAGCGGAGCTGTTGAATATGCAACCGACACACGAGATCTGAGACAGTTGGGAGGTCTTTCAAAAGAACTCAAAGTTACTTCGGCAACGACCATGGTAGGAACATTATCAATTTCTGGAATTCCACCTTTTAATGGCTTCTTCAGCAAACTCATAATTATTATTGCTTGTATTTCTGCGGGTCAGATCGTTATAGGTATTATTGCAGCCCTGATGAGCATTGTAACTCTCGCCTACTTATTGAAAGTTCAAAAGCACGCATTTTATGGTAAAAAGGGATCTGCAAAAGTGCTTGAAAAGGTTCCTTTTGCCATGAAAACTGCAATGATCATTCTTGCTGCACTGTGTCTAATCAGTTCAGCTATTATGATACCATCAATTAGAAAAAATTATCTGAATCCCATAGTGGACACCGTTATGGGAAAAACTTCATATATTGATAAAATCGAGCCCTATCTTGATAAAGGGAGTGTTAAATGAAGACAGAGAGAAAAAGTCGTATCGTTGTCTTTTTTCTATCCTTATTAATTTGGATATTGATAACGATGGTTTTCAGTATTCCCTCTTTGATCGCAGGCATCATCATTGCATTAATCACCTCGATCTTTGCCGGAGAGATGCTGATCATAACTGAAAGAAAATTTCATTTGAAACGAGTATGGTACACGATTGAATATCTAGTAAAATTCACATGGGAACTAATAAAAGCCAACTTCCACGTTGCATACATTGTTATCCACCCTCTTCTTCCTATCAAGCCGGGAATCGTGAAAGTCAAAACGAAATTGAAAAGAGATTCAGCTCTAACCATGCTTGCAAATTCAATAACCTTAACTCCCGGAACACTAACGGTAGATATCGATGTTGATAATCAGGTATTGTATGTGCACTGGATCGATGTGAAATCTACCGATATAGAGCAAACCACAAAAGACATAGGCGGTCGGTTTGAAAAACTACTAGAGGAGATTTTTGAATGAGAGTTTTTAGATGGTTTATCGGTTTACTTTTCATTGCAGCATTCTTTGTGATGAATTTCGCTGTGTTTACAGAAATTCCCTTCAACTATAAGTTGATCAATGTGCTCCTTTTCTGCTCACTATTCATTCTGATTCGAGTGGTGAAAGGACCGTCGGTTGCAGACCGTATTGTCGCTATTGATATTATTGGTATTCTGATCATCGGAGTATGTGCGATCCTTGCTATAGCATTACAGCGTTCATATTTTATAGATATCGGAATTGCCTGGGGTTTGCAAAGTTTCATTGGCACATTAGCCCTTGCAAAATTTTTAGAAGGGAGGTCACTCGATGCATGATTTAGCATTAAACCAAATCATTGGATATATTATCATTTGTGGTGGCATTCTTTTTGATTTTTTTGGAGTGCTCGGACTTGTTCGTCTTCCCGACGTGTATAATCGTCTTCAGGCAGCGACAAAAAGTGTGACTTTTGGTTCTGTTGGAATTCTACTTGGTGTCTTTATTTATTCCGGCTTTACTGCAACGGGCTTCAAAGCAATTTTGTGTGCGATCTTCATACTTTTAACGTCCCCGGTTTCTGCTCATGCAATTGCAAAAGCTGCCCACAAAGCTGGGATTAAACTGACTGACAAGACCATTATCGATCTATATCAAGAAGATAAAGAATTACAGAAATAACAGATATGAGCCACGAAAACACACAAAAGCACACGAAAAGGAATATTACATATTAATTATGAAAAAGAGTAAAGAAAAATTTTGCGAAAATTTGTGTAATTTTGTGAAAAAAAAGTAATTAAATATGAATGCTGAAAATATGCAAAAAAACACAAAAGAAGATATTATATTCAAAGATGAATGTTACAAAATCAACGATTGTGCTTTCACGGTGTGGAAAGAATTGGGTTATGGCTTTTTGGAGAATGTTTACAAAAAGGCTTTAGTCATTGAATTAAATAATAAAGGATTTAATGCAGAAACAGAACATCCAATTGAAGTATTTTATAAGGGAAAACAAATTAGTAAATATTTTGCAGATGTTCTGGTTGATAGAAAGATAATATTAGAATTAAAAGCTGAAGATAAATTGAATTTAATTCATCAAGCACAGGTTATTAACTATTTAAAAGCTTCAAAGATTAAAGTTGGTTTGCTTATAAATTTTGGAAAAAAGAAATGCGAGTTTTAAAGATTTATATATTAATAATTTTTGTGTCCTTTTGTGGCTAAATATATCAGGAGAATAAAATGATTATTCCAAAACTTCGAGAATTAGGTGAAGCTATTGTATCACTATTTTCAAAACCAATAACAAGTAAATATCCTTTTACAAAAAAACCCTATGAGCCGGTCAAACAGTTCAAAGGGAAACCTATATTTAATGAAGAAGAATGTGTTGGATGCGGTTCATGTGCCCAGGTCTGCCCTGCAAACGCAATCGATCTTACCGATATTCCCGAAGAAGGGATACGCATCTTGCAGGTCAACTACACGAATTGCATTTACTGCGGACAGTGTGAAGAGCACTGCATTACTCAAAAGGGCATTAAGCTTTCTAATGAGTACATAACTGCCACTTTTAGTCCTGATAAAGATGCAGACTTCATGAGAATTGAAAAAAAACTTATTGTCTGTCCTATTTGCGGTACTACGATAGCCACTGAAGACCATATGAACTGGCTGGTAGAAAAATTGGGTCCAAAAGCATATGGTAATCCAAATCTCCTTGCATTCATTCAACTTCGATATCAGGATATACCGAATTCAAAAATAAAGAAAGATAAACTCAGAAGAGAAGATTATTATAAATTGATGTGTCCACGTTGCAGGCACCAGGTTGTTGTCGAAGATGCATTCTAATGAGTTAAAGAAATTATTTTTATCTATAAAAGATGAAAAAACCCTTTTTGTAGGGCTGGGAAATTATCAACGCGGCGATGATGCTGTGGGATTATATGTCATTGAGCGATTAAAATCAAAATGTAAAAAAAAAATTTTACATTCCTGATCGCTGAAACAACGCCGGAAAACTATTTTAATACACTCACATCGAAAGAATTGGATTTAATTATTTTCTTTGACGCATGCCGATTTTCAAACAATGCAGGAGAGATAAAGATTTTGAGACCTGAAGAAATAAGTACCTTTGCAACTTCCACTCATACTAGCTCGATCAGTGTCATCATTTCGTATATTCGCAAGTTTTCAAATGTGAAAGTTGAAGTGATCGGTATTAATATATTGAGTGCGGATTTAATACCTGAAATTTCACCTGAACTTAAAGAGAGTGCAGATTCTCTCATAACTATGATCAAAGATGCAACAAGCTGAGATAATACTTACTGGAATAGTGCAGGGAGTCGGATTTCGTCCTTTTGTAAAGAGAACTGCCCTGAAGCATGGCATCTTGGGATATGTCGAGAATAGGGAGTTCGGTGTAAAAATAATTGCGCAAGCATCCATAAAGTCAATTGAGGAATTTTTAAAGGATATTCTTAATAATGCTCCAGCAGTCTCAACAATCCTCACTCATTCAATAAAATATTTTAAATACGATCTGCTTGAGCACAAGACTTTTGAAATCGCACCGAGTAAGAAGAAGGGCGAGATTTCAACGCTGATACCACCGGATATTGCCACATGCGATAAATGCGCACAAGAGATCATGGAAAAAGATGACAGGCATTATTCTTATCCCTTTACTAACTGTACAAATTGCGGACCCCGGTTTTCAATTATACAGTCAATTCCCTATGACAGAAAAAACACAACGATGAAAAAATTCATTATGTGCGTTGACTGCAATCGAGAATATACAACAGTTGAGAATAGGCGGTATCATGCACAGCCGAACGCCTGTCCAAAATGTGGACCGGAGTTACAGTTTATAGAGATTATTGATGAAGAACCTATCAAAACCGAAAGAAGAGAGAAGGCATTTGATAAGACAGTGTCCCTGTTGCAGCAGGGAGAAATAGTTGCGATAAAAGGTATTGGCGGTTATCATCTCGTGTGCAATGCGTTGAATAAAGAGGTTGTTGAAAAACTCAGAAAATTGAAGTACCGACCACAAAAACCTTTTGCATTAATGGCTCGTGATATAGATACTATAAAAGAATATTGCACGATAAATGAGCATGAAAAAGAAATGCTGGAAGGTCAGCAGAAACCGATTGTGCTGTTAAATAAGAAAAATGCTATTCTGGAACATGTGGCTCCAGGTATAAAAGATATTGGTTTCATGCTTCCATATACTCCTTTACACTACCTGCTTTTCAATCACTTCAGGCTGCTCGTTTTCACAAGCGGAAATATTTCTGAAGAAGCCCTCGAAAATAAAGACGATTCAGCATATCAGAATCTGACAAATATAACTAAATATTATCTTTCCTACAATAGAGAAATTTTTAATCGGATCGATGATTCGATCGTTACTTATGCTGGCGATCAAAGAATTCTGATAAGGAAAGCTCGCGGCTTTGTGCCCAAACCTATTAATATTAAAAAAGGAATTGGAAAGCCGCAGATTTTCGCAGCAGGTGCTGACATGAAGGGTTCATTTGGGATTACAAAGGAGAATATATTTCTCGGCAGTCAATATCTTGGTGACCTTGCTTTTGCCTCAAATACAGAATTTTATAGAGAGTCACTAAACTATTTTCAATCAATTTTTGAGATGAAACCGGAAATCGTCATTGCAGATTCTCATCCTAATTATTTCTCTACTCAATTTGCACAAGAATTTGCAGACGAAAAAGAGCTACCAATTCACTATATCCAGCATCATAAAGCCCATATTTATAGCGTTATGGCGGAACACGATCTTAAGAATGTGCTGGGAATTTCCTTTGATGGAACCGGTTATGGGGATGATGGGAATATCTGGGGTGGCGAATTTTTTATTATAAAAAATATTGAGTGTGAGAGATTTGCTCATTTGAATTATTTGCCGATGGTTTCAGGAGAAAGGGCAGCTAAAGAGACCTGGAGAATGGCACTCATATATCTCTTTAAATATTTTCCCGACGCAATCGACACCATTATTCCAACAGCCACTTTTCCCCAAAGAGATATGATACTTCATCAGTTGCTGAATGATTCTGTGCGGCTTCAAACTTCGAGCATGGGAAGATTCTTTGATGCAGTAGCAAGTTTGATCGATGTATGCCACTATAATTCCTATGAAGGTGAAGCAGCTATGAAACTCGAAGCTCTTGCTGATGAGAATTTTTCAGAGTATTATCATTTTGAATTTGATAAGCAGAGATATCTCATCGATGTATCAAAAATAATTAGAAGTATTGTACAAGATCTGAAGGATGGTCGCTCAAAAGAATATATTTCATCAAAATTTCACTTTACAATTGCGCGGATAGTTTTCTATTTGTGCAAAAAAATGAAGAGTGAATTCGGCATAGATGAAGTAGCACTTTCAGGCGGTGTGTTTCAGAATGTCGTGCTTGTTAATATGATAAAAAGAGTATTTTCCGGCAGTGATTTTAAGTTATTTTGGAACGAAAAAGTACCACCAAATGATGCGGGCATCGCACTCGGTCAGGTTTATTCATATCTTTTAAAAAGCAGGTTATAATGTGTTTGGCAGTACCATATAGAATTATTTCGAAAGAAGGAAACAAAGCCATTGCAGATGTCTTCGGCATGAAAAAAGAGATAGACATACGCATTATCGAAGATGTTGATATCGATGAATATGTACTTGTTCATGCAGGTTTTGCTATTCAAAGGGTAAACCAGGAGGATGCAAAAGAGACTCTTGAATTACTCGCCGAACTATGCCAAGCCGAAGAGTGATCTATGAGCAATAAGTTCCGAAAAAATCCTGATCTAAAACCTCTTCTACAAAAAATCAAGAATGACGTCGCTGCATTGGATGGAAAAGCCCTTCCATTGAAATTTATGGAAGTTTGCGGCACACATACTGTATCGATCCTGAAATATGGTTTTCGGCATTACTTTAAAGATTCAATTAAATTCCTCTCCGGTCCCGGATGCCCAGTATGCGTAACTTCAGCTCAAGACGTTGATAAGATAATTTATTTAGCACGACAGGGACATCATATTGTTACATTCGGAGATCTGATAAAAGTGCCCGGTAGTTATTCGAGTTTGGAAAAAGAAATCGCAAAAGGCGCGACTGTCGATGTCGTGTACAGTCCTCTTGATGCACTCAATATAGCACGCAACACATCCAAGGAAGTAATATTCATTGCCATTGGATTTGAAACGACCATTCCTGTTATTGCCAGTTTGGTCTTAGATGCCTATGCACAAAACCTTAAAAATATAAGCATTCTCTGTCTGGTGAAAACAATGCCCAATGTTTTACGGTTTCTTCTTTCTGAATTACAAGGTGAGATTGATGGAATGATCATGCCGGGGCATGTCAGTGTGATAATCGGTTCTGAACCTTATGAGTTTATTCCTCGGGAGTATAGAATTCCCTGCACTGTAGCCGGGTTTGAGCCCGTTGATCTCGGACTTGGAATTCAATCGCTTGTTTCACAAATCCAAACTAATTCCCCAGCTGTTGATAATAGATATACAAGAATGGTTAAACCAGAGGGTAATAGAGCAGCCCAAGAATTGATCTCAGTAGTTTTTCAGGAATGTGATGTTCCATGGCGAGGATTCGGCACAATTCCTACAAGCGGATTATGCCTGAATGAAGAGTTTTCATCCTTTGATGCTGAAAAGAGATTTCAAATCAAGGTGAAAGATGAAGTTGTTCAAAGTGCCTGCATCTGTGGGGATATCATTGCAGGGAGGAAATCACCTCTTGATTGTACTTTATTCAGAAAAAAATGCACGCCGGAAAATCCAATCGGACCATGCATGGTCTCTTTCGAAGGCGCATGCGCAGCATATTATAAATATGGAGAATGATGGGAAATAATACAATTCTTCTCTCTCATGGAAGCGGTGGTAGGCAGAGTAAGGAATTACTTGATATTATTTATAGAACACTCAGCCACGTTGTTATTAATCATGGAGAAGATAGCGGAGTCTTTTATGCAGTTGAAGGAAAAGCAGCTATTACTACGGATAGCTACACGATCGATCCTATATTTTTCCCGGGTGGCAACATTGGGAAACTGGCTATCTGCGGGACGATAAATGACCTCGCAATGGTTGGAGCGATCCCCAAGTATATTACACTTTCTCTTATCATTGAAGAGGGATTTGGTTTTGATGATCTCAAAAAAATACTTATTTCTATTAGGGACGAGACAAAAAAGGGGAATATCTCTATCATTGCGGGAGACACAAAAATTGTGAGCAGGGGCAAGATGGATAAGATATTTATCAATACAGCAGGTTTTGGAGAAATAATTACAAACACTGCAATATCTTCACATAATGCAATGCCTGATGATGCGGTCATTATCACAGGGGATATTGGAGATCACGGCGCAGCGATCATGGCTTTCAGGAATGGATTCGAGTCGTCTTTAAAGTCAGATTGCGCAAATGTTGCACCTCTTATAAAAGCACTTTTAGAGCAGGGCGTGATAATTCATGCTTTGAGAGACCCTACTCGTGGAGGGCTGGCATCTATACTTAATGAGATAGCATCTGCATCAAATGTGAATATTGTGCTCGAAGAAGAGAAATTACCTATAAAAGATAGTGTGTCCGGAGTGTGCGATGCGCTTGGAATCGATCCGCTGTATATGGCATGTGAAGGCAGGGCTGTCATAATTTGTCCCCAAGATGAAACTGATAAAGTACTGAAAATATTACATAATGAACCTTTGGGGAGCAACGCACAGATTATAGGACGGGTTGCAGAAAGATCAGATGAACCAAAATTATATTTAAAGACGTATATCGGAGCAAAGAGAATATTACCACTCCTCTCACGCGAACAAACTCCACGAATTTGTTAACAGAAATATAAATGCCAGACCAGAACACTACAAATCTGAAAAGAATTTATAAAATCCTCCTGCTGATCATACTGATCTATTTTTTCTTCCTCAGTATTGTGATGATGGGAGCCGGCTTCAAGAGCTTTCGGGGATTGTCCGAAAATCTTATCGCAAGCGTAAGCAATCCTATAATGGGATTGATTATTGGTATTTTGACCACAAGTATTGTGCAGAGTTCTTCTACTACAACGTCAATTGTCGTGGGTTTAGTTGCCAGTAATATTCTTGGTCCTGATTCTATACGCATAGCCATCCCTATCATAATGGGAGCAAATATTGGAACAACCATTACAAATACCCTTGTATCTCTTGGGCACATCTCAAGAACAGATGAATTTAAGAGAGCTTATAGCTGTGCGATAGTACACGACATTTTCAATATTCTTACAGTGGCTATTCTTTTGCCGTTAGAAATATATTTCGGGCTCATTGAAAAAATATCTCTTAAGCTTGGATCCTTTATTCTGCACGCAAATATTCGAGGTGCAGAATTCAAAAGCCCAATTGGAGTGATCACAAAACCCATTGTAGGATTTCTTTATGATCCCAAGTTCCCTGATGCTTCACCGGGATTATTACAGAAATTATTTCCTCAATCTGTCGCACAGATATTGATCCTTGTTGTAGCTATGATATTCCTATTTATTGCATTAAAATATATGGTAAAAGTCATCCGACAATTGGTTATAGGCAAGGTTGAAAATTTCTTTTCCGATTACATTTTCCGCAATGGTGTGCTTGCACTGCTTCTCGGTTTGGTTCTGACCGCCATCGTCCAAAGCAGCTCGATCACGACTTCAATTATGGTACCTCTGGCAGGTGCAGGTATTGTAAATATCTATCAGATTTTTCCCTATACAGTGGGCGCGAATATCGGAACAACAGTGACCACCTTATTGGCAGCTATGGCAACGGGATCGCCTGCTGCGCTCGTAGTTGCACTTTCTCATTTTACATTTAACATACTTGGAATGATGCTGATACTGCCCTTGAAACCGATAAGAATGATCCCGATAAAGATAGCGCTCTGGATTTCAAATTTGACAATGAAAAGCAAGATATATCCAATATTGTTTATCGTTTTGGTATTTTTTGCTATTCCGATACTTTTTCTTATAATTACGAGATAATGAAGAAATACTCATATTCGAGGCATATATGTTAAAAGAATTAATTAAATTATTCAAAAAGAGTAATCTCTATAAAGAGGCACACATGGACGCCTGTGTTATGCTTAATCGGGCAAATAATATGTTTGATAATGCTAGCGCTCAACTTCGAGGAAGAGAGGTCCCTCATCCTGATATTGATATATTTTACGAGGAAAGAAAGGTCGATAAAACGGAACGTGCTGTGCGAAAGAAAGTTTTAATACATCTCTCAGCCACAGGTGCTATGGACACACCCGGTGCGATAATTCTTATCGGAATAGTAATAGACATTGAGAGAGTGGGCGACTATACTACTAACATCCTTGAACTTGCCCGAGCAGCAAATATAAAACTTGATGCAGGAATTCTCGATGATGAGCTGACCGAAATTGAGTTGGAGGTAGAGCACATGTTTGATGTTGTGAGCAAAGCTTTTGAAGAGTATGACAAGGATGTTGCAGAAACTGTTATCAATAAAAGATTAACCGGAAGATGCGAGATCCTTCTTCATCAGCTTATGACTGAAGATGTTGGTTTGAAAGTTCAGAATGCTGTGGTTGCAGCATTATATATTCGGTATCTAAAGAGAATTGCTGCACATCTTCTCAATATTGCAACCTCTCTTGTACAGCCATTTGATAAAGTCCGCTTTATGCCAAAGGAAGTCACAACCGAATATAAGCATACGACTGAAAATGAATAAAAAACATGTTGCAGTGGTGGATGACGAACCGGATATAGTCGAGCGTGTTGTTTATTAAATTCCTGGAGAGATAAAAGACCTAGTGTCGAGTAAAGCTTAGATCGGAAATGGTAATTGAATTTTGGCATTCCTTATATTGCCTTCTCCTCAACTGGGAGAAGGTTAGTTTACCCCGTGAAATTTAGCTTGCTGAGTATTTCATCGGGGGATGAGGTTTCAAACTTTGATAAAATTCAATTTACATCATTTCACAATTGACTTATCACTTTTAACCTTGAAGCCGAAGAATATTTCGTAATTGTAAACAAGTACATTCATAGTACTCCTCCCTATATAAATAATAAAACGGATGATCGAAAGGTTGTACGCTTTGGATTTATTATAGTATTGAGTTGGTTAAGCTAGTTCTTTGAAAGTTCAAGTTAGTAGCGAGGAATAATTAGTTAATTGATAACAAGAAAAATAATCGCTACGGAAAAGTTTTTTATAAATTTAGACCTTAATTATACGATTTCTGTATTATAGTAACCATAAATATAGTTTGTTTAGTCATATAACGTACTCGTTAACATCATAAACCGTCGTATGGGATAGTTTGCTAGGTTTTGATTTGACTTCCAATTTCTTCTATCAGGTTTTGAATAACATTCAAAAAATGTTCTATGTATTCTGGACTTAGAATTAACTCGTCGCCATCAAGACGTAGAAACGGACTGCTTTCTACATATGAAAGCAATGAAGTATGGCTGGGTGAAGCGTTTATACGACTGTCGGCATGGGTTATAAGGTTACGTACTTTTGCAATATTTTTTAGTTCTTGCCATGATGACAGAGTATTGAAATCAATGTTGCATAGCTTGGAGAGATATCGCTTTGCTCTGTTGATTCCTTTGTCTTTCATATCGCTGACAGACACACTTAATTTTAAATATCGAAAGAACCGATAACATAGAGTGTCAAGAGTTATTTCGATAAATGCATAAAAAGATACAAGCGTGGATCGAAGCAAGAGGTTTGGGAAGTGCTGGGTAAACACATGCTCTAGTGCCCAAGTTTCATCATCCAATCCCCTGAAGAAACTTACTACGCGAGGGTACTCATCATTTTCATCTAACACCACGGTTTCAATGTCATTGTGAAATCGCTTCCCCTCATTGACTAGGTGTTGCTTCAGTCCTGCGAGATACGCCCGTAGTAAATCGAATTCCATCAGAGATTCTCTGCACCAAGTTGTGTGGTCTTGCTTGATAATCAATCCCATATTAATACTTTTAAAAGACTCACATCCTGCGAAACTTCGCAGTATATCACCATATTGTTAACGTAAAATTTCCTAACACTTGTCCTTAATATTAACATTTTAAAACTACAAAACGAATTGATAAAATTGTATTTTCCCTGTCAATTATTTTGTCGGCTGAATGAGCAGTTTATACAATCGATAGATACACCGTAATAATAGTAAATTTTTAAGAATTGTCTGTTTATTTTTAGAAATATCAGAAAAATATTTATTTTATTGAGTTTTTGTATTCTTCTTCTATTTTTTTGAAGTCCTCATCATAAAAGTCTCTATCTGGTGTACAAAATATACCCATTTCTGGATTTTTATTGAGATATTGTTTCATTGAGTCAAACAGATCTTCGTCATTTTTTTCATATTTCCCTTGTATTTCAATCAGTTTATATATTTTGAACAATGCTTTTTTTTCTATTCCAAAGTCATGCTCGGTGCCAAATAGAATATGCTGGATTATTTGTAATCTTGTTCTTTGTACGCGATTGAATCCCCGGTCAATCCAATTTTTATCAAAAATTGAATTATACTTTGAGCTAATTTTATAATTATCACTATTTGCAGCTTCAATAACTCTCCAATTGAAATCATCTAATCTCATAATTATCCACCAAGGCAATTCTTGACGTTTTCCACCCCAAACATAATAAACTCCGTATACAATTTGTTCTCTGTCACTTATACCGGGAGTATATCCAGGTTCATTTTTAAGAGAATTTGGATATGGTGGTATCCATAGAACATTGATTACAACTGATTTCTTTGGTTGAGTTATAAGCCAGAATAGAATTAATATTACAAGAATTATGATAATAATTTTAACGCCGAGTTTCATAAATATTACCTCCGTGCACATATTGTACTGCTTAGTAAAGCAGTATATGAACAAATATGCAATATTACTTTTTTCTTCATTTTTATAACTTAATATTTAATCCTCATTTGCAAATCTAACAAATTAAATCTCAATTTCCCTGTCAAATATTTTATCTTGCTTGATTAAGTAATTTTTATAACTGATAAATCCCGGATTAAAAAAACACCACCAAGTTCAACTTAGTGACGAGTACAACAATTTATAGAATAAAAAATTTGTTTATTAATGTGAATAATCTGAAACCAGCTTTTTTATTCCATCTTCTAAACTTAAAATATCTTCTGTTATTGTATTCCAAACCACCTGAGTATCAACACCGAAGTAATCGTGAATTAATTTATCTTTCATACCAGACATAAATCGCCATGGAATATCGGAATAAGTCTTCTGTATTACTTTTGGTATTTTTTTTGATGCTTCACCAATTATTTCTAAAGCACGAATTACAGCGTATTGTGATTTTTTATCTTCTTGAAAGGTTAGGAAATCCATGTCGTGTATGAATGATTTTATATTGATTATCGATTCTAAAATATCGTTAAGATAATCGATTATTATTCTGTCTTTATCTTTCATATTATAGATTGAGCTTCAGCTAATATTTTTTGCCCTATATTTGGTTTTAATGAACTTCTCATTACCAAATCAACTTTTACACCGAGCAGCTCACTTAAATAATCTTCCAATTCAATAAACTTAAATAGAGAAGGAGCTTTTGAGAATGACACTAAAATATCTAAATCACTGTTTGACTCTTGTTCATTTCGCACAAAAGAACCAAATACTTCAAGAGTGGCCACATTATATTGAGTCTTAAGTAGAGGTAATTCTTCTTTTAATTTTAATACGATGTTTTTTAATTTATTATCCATAATGAAATAAAATTTCAAAAGATCATTTTTTATGTCAATTTATTATTTTTTGATGGATCAAGCAGTTTAAAAAATAGTTAAATATTGGATTAAAAAAACTCGTTACCAAGTTCAACTTCGTAACGAGATAATGTTCGTCAGGACTTTACTTCTATCGCTTTCTTCGGACAGACATCGATACAAATACCACACCGAATACACTTCTCCTCATCAATTTTGTGAGCTTTTTTCAATTCCCCATCGATTGCGTTCACTGGACATTTCTTAGCACATATCGTACAGCCGATACATTTCTCTTCGATGATAATGGGTTGAGGACGGGATTGTATCCTGTCTTCGATAGCTTTTGTTGGGCATACTGTTGCACACAAACCGCAGGACACGCACTTTTCATAATTGATTGTGGCAAGATTGTTTTCAAGTGTGATCGCGTCGATCGGGCATTTCTTCACACAAAGACCGCAGCCGATACAAGCTGTGTTATTTCCGCATTTTGCTTTCGCATCCTTACCCTTATCATGAGACATGCACTGAATATGAACTTTCTTGCTGATAGGCACGAGCTCAATAAGATCCCGAGGACATGCCTCAACGCATTTTCCGCATCCTGTGCATTTATCCTCGTCAATAATTCGCATATTATTTTCGTCGATGGAGATTGCATCAAAGGGACATACGCGATAGCAGTCATTATAACCAAGACAGCCATAGGTGCAGGCATTCTGCCCATTGGAAAGTAATATCGCTGCCTGGCAGGTAGGGATACCCTTATTCTCAAATTTGATATTCGTGTTATTGATCCCACCACTTTGGCAGTGGATAACTGCAATATTTCTCTCTTTTTTACTTGCTTTTGTTCCCATGATCTTTGCGATCTGTATGGCTACATCATGCCCGCCGGGTGCACACAACGTGGGATCGGCACCGGATACGACAATTGCTTTTGCATATCCTGTGCAACCCGGATAGCCGCAGGCACCACAATTTACTCCGGGAAGTACTTCTTCGATATGTTCAATTTTAGGATCAATGTCCACATGAAATACCTTTGAAGCAAATGAGAGTGCGATACCAAATAAAATACCAAGAACGCTTAAAACAATTATGGAAACCAATAACATGTGTGCTCCTTTTAAAATTTCATTCCGGAAAATCCGAGAAAGGCAAGAGCCATACAACCTGCAATAATAAATGAAATGGGCATTCCCTTCATTGATTTGGGAACTTTACTGTATTCAAGACGTTCGCGAATGCCAGCCATGAGCACGAGAACAAGCGTGAAACCAACTCCTGCTGAAGCTCCCTGAATAATTGATTTGATAAAACTAGCGGAAACTGGAGTACCGTCTATTTTAAAAAAGCTATTAATATTTAAAATCGAAACACCAAGCACTGCGCAGTTCGTAGTGATAAGAGGGAGGTAGATACCGAGCGCTTTATAAAGTTCAGGTGCAGCTTTTTTTATAACCATCTCGACAAATTGGACAAGCACGGCAATACTGAGAATGAATGCGATTGTGCGAAGGAAGGTCAGGTCAAGACCAAAAATACTTGTTGCTTTATTGAGGAAAAATGTATAGATAAGCCATGTAATTGTCGAAGCCATAGTCATCACGAAGATAACTGCCATGCCCATGCCGAATGCCGAGTCCATATTCTTTGAAACACCAATGTAGGGGCATAAGCCCAGAAAACGATGGATCACAAAGTTATTAATAAATATTGAACCGATAATAATTAAAAAAAGTGTTGAGAAATCCATTAATGCTCCTTGTTAATCTATGCCTTAGATTTCTTCTTGTTTTGAAAAATATTTAATAAACCCATTAAAAGACCTATCGTAATAAAAGCGCCTGGAGGAAGAATAGCAACGATCATCGGCTTGTATGAAGCGGGAAGAATTCGAATATCAAGGATCGTACCGACACCCAGAATTTCCCTTATCGAAGCAATTATAATAATTGCAAGCATAAAACCAAGCCCCATTCCAAGTCCGTCCAGCATGGATCTGAAGACTCCATTCTTGCTTGCAAATGCTTCTGCTCTTCCAAGAATTATACAATTCACCACAATGAGAGGAATGAAAATCCCGAGACTTTTATGAAGTGGCGGGACGTATGCCTCCATGACCATATCAACAATTGTAACAAAGGAGGCGATCACTAAAATATAACAAGGAATACGGACTTTGCTTGGAATAAAATTTTTGATAAGTGAGATAAAGATATTTGAGCAAAGGAGAACAAAGGTTGCAGCAGCGCCCATTCCAATGGCATTCTGTACAGAGGTGCTGACCGCAAGAGTAGGGCATAAACCAAGTGCCATAACGAAAACAGGATTTTCTTTTATGATGCCTTTTGTAAATTCTTGAATTGCTTTCATTATTCTCCTCGCCTATAATCTATCACGAAGCTTTTGAAAAGTTTCACGAATTGCATTGGTGACAGCGCGTGTAGTGATGGTCGCACCGGTAAGGGATTGAATATCACCACCGTCTTTATCAACATAGATATTATCAGGATTTTTACCGGTAAATTGAGCAGTAAAATCTTCTCTTGTGCAGTTCGCACCGAGCCCGGGAGTTTCTGCCTGTGATACAACAGTGATCGCATTGATCATAAGCTCGGGAGTAAGTCCGACAATTGTTTTTACATCGCTACTATACCCGTACTGCACACAGGAAAAAATATAACCAACAAGCGTGCTGTCTGCATTGTATCCTTCATAATAAAGCACCTCACTGCTATCCGAAACCGGCTTAAAGAATTCAGCATCGGGCAGGACCAGTATGCGTGCAGCTTCTTCTGCTTTCAGCTTATTCTCAGCAATGAGCGGTGCGGTTTGTTGATAAATAAAAGCAAGAATTGCACCCGAGATCAAACAAATGACTAGCAAGACCAGAGCGGGACGAATAAAATCTTTCATACTATCCTCAAAAATATATGATTACTTATTGAATTTCTTTCTATACCCAAAGGGTTTTTGCGGGGTTAACCTGTCAATTAGCGGTGTAGCGATGTTCATAATGAGAATGGAATAGCACACTCCTTCAGGATAACCTCCCCAGGTGCGGATCACGACTGTAAGTAGTCCACACCCAATGCCAAAGATGAGCCGTCCTTTTTTTGTAACAGGAGATGTGACCATGTCCGTAGCCATAAAGAAAGCGCCAAGAATAAGACCGCCAGAGAAAATGTGGAATAAAATTGGACCGGAGAAAAGCCCGTCAATTCCGCCAATCATCCAGCTCAGGAAGGCGACAGTTCCGATGTAACCAATAGGTATCCGACATTCGATGTAATGCTTGTACACAAGAATAGCAGCTCCAAGTATAATAGCAGCAGCCGATACTTCGCCGATACATCCGCCAATATTACCCCAGAAAAGGTCTTTGATATAATCCAAGGATGAAAGCTGGTGAAAAATAGTCCTGGCAGAATCCCCAGCTGTTCCCGCAATGATATCACCGCGAATCTGTTGAGCGAGATTAAGAGGAGTGGCAGAAGTTATCAGATTTTGAAGCTGAGCATTTCCACCGGTTATCAAAGTTTGCTTGAGCCCCGAAACAGTTGCAACGCCGGCATTAGCAAGCTTTGTTGCCCAACCTGTTGTCATCTGAATAGGCCAGGATGCCATAAGAAAGGCACGACCAAGAAGCGCAGGATTGACAGGATTATAGCCCAGTCCACCAAAAATCTGCTTTCCAATAGTGATAGCGAAAATAGAACCCACAACAGGTATCCACCACGGCGAAAGAGGTGGAAGATTGAAAGCGAGGAGCATTCCTGTAACGACTGCGCTTCCATCAGAAATTGTTATAGGTCTTTTTGTTGAAAATTGCACCAGGGCTTCTGTTCCCACAGCAGCAACCACTCCAAGAATGGTTATCCAGATCGATCTCCATCCAAAGAAAATGTATGCAGCAATAAGTGCAGGTAGAAGAGCGATAACAACAGTCCACATCACCCGGCGAACATTTACCTGTTCATGCAGGTGCGGAGAAGAAGAAACATTCACTAAACTCACGTTCAAAACCTCCAAAAACTATTTATCTTGGCGTTTAAGTTTATTTGCTTCGATTTTGCCGATCTTGATCCATTGCACAAGCTGAATATGTGAAGGGCACACAAAGCCGCACGAACCGCATTCAATACAATCAAGAACTCCCAATTTCATAGCTTCTTCATATTGTCCGTTTTTCACTTTATCAGCAATGAAGGTTGGCAAAAGGTTCATCGGACATGCATCGACACAGCGTCCACAACGCAAACAAGGAGCTTCTGTAGTATCAACTACTTCTTTATTACTCATGAATACAAAACCCGAAGTCGTCTTTGTTGCCGGTGCTTCCAGATCGGGAAGTGCAAAACCCATCATAGGACCGCCGGAAATTATTTTTCCTATGTCCTCAGATGTTCCACCGCAGAATTCAAGCAGTTGAGAAAGAGGTGTTCCAATTGGCACTTTCAGGTTTTTGGGCTCATTTACGATGGAACCGCTTATTGTAGTAATTCTCTCAATGAGAGGTTTATGATAACGCAGCGCTTCATATATTGCAAACGCAGTTCCCACATTTTGAACAACAACTCCTACATCCATTGGAAGTCCGCCAGCAGGTACTTTGCGTTTTGTGGCTGCAAAGATCAGTTGCTTTTCTGCCCCCTGTGGGTAACGAAGCTGACATGGTATAACATTGATATTTTTTTGATCCCGAAGCATTTGTTTAAAAATTATGATAGCATCTTTTTTATTGAGCTCGATGCCAATGTATCCCCGCTTTGCGCCCAGCACTTTCATTATGATGCGCAGACCCGCAATGACCTCTTCAGGATGTTCGAGCATCAGGCGATGATCTGAGGTGAGATATGGTTCGCACTCCACACCGTTCAGAATGACTGTATCTATCGGACGGTTAACAGGAGGAGAAAGCTTTACATGAGTAGGAAATCCGGCGCCACCCATACCGCAGATACCGGCTTCCTGAATGCGCTCTTTCATTTCTTCGCCACTTAATGAAAAATATTGCTCATCATCTTGAAGTTCGGATATCCATTCGTAATTTCCGTCATTCTCAATCTCAATTGCATGTTGAATCGTGCCGGTTGGATGTGGATAAGGTCTGATCTTAGTAACCTTGCCGGAAACGGGACTATGCATAGGAATGGAAACAAATCCGTCAGCATCAGCGATCTTTTGCCCTTTTTTCACTTCATCTCCGACCTTGACGATCGGGACAGCAGGGCGTCCGATATGCTGAATTAACGGTATATATAGTTTTTCGGGTGCAGGAAATTTCTCAATAACTTTATGATTCGAGAAATGCTTATAATCATACGGATGGATACCACCCTTAAAGGTTTTTGCACACATAATCAGTCCTTTGGGAATTTAAAATTTAAAATGCAAAATGGAAAATTAAAAATATTCATTATTCAAAAATTGCTTTCACGAATTCTGTCGCATCAAAGTCCTTCAGATCATCCATTTGTTCGCCAACTCCGATGGCTTTGATCGGTATCTGAAGACTGTCTTTGATACCAAAAGCTACACCACCTTTAGCAGTGCCGTCAAGTTTCGTGAGTATAATACCGTCGATCGGTATGGATTCGAGGAATTTAGTTGCTTGCTGAACGCCATTCTGGCCGGTTGTGGCATCGATGACAAGCAGTACCTGATGAGGTGCATCAGATATGTGTTTCTGAATAGTCCGTTCGATCTTTTCGAGTTCCCTCATTAAATTAATTTTTGTATGAAGTCTGCCCGCAGTATCAATTAGCACTACATCGTAGGACTGGGCTTTTGCAGACTGCATTGCGTTAAAAATAACCGAAGAGGGATCAGAGCCGTATTCTTGTCCGATGATTGCAACACCAATTCTCTTTGCCCAGAATTCGAGCTGCTCGATTGCTGCAGCTCGGAAAGTGTCACCTGCAACAAGGAGAACTTTCTTGCCGTTATTTTTGAAACGATGCGCACATTTGGCAATGGTTGTAGTTTTACCCACACCGTTCACTCCGATAAAAAGCAAAACATAGGGCTTCTCTTTGGGATTGAAATCAATGGCATCAACATCTTTGTATTCATCATGGAGAATAGTAATGATGATATTCTCAAGTGCACTAAACACCTGCTCTGTATTTGATAGCTTATGCAGTCGTATTTGCTCTTCTAGTTGTGAGATAATTTTGCCCGTTATAGAAACACCGAGATCTGCCTGAATGAGGATATCTTCAATATCTTCAATGAGCTCTTCATCAACTCTGCCACTTAACTGTACGATCTCCGCAATACGCTTGATGAATGAGTTATGTGTTTTAGCTAATTTCTTTTTTAAGCCGGTTACAAGGGACAATAGGAACTCCAAATATTTTGCATCAAATTTTGTGTAGGTAAGAATGAATCAAGTTTTTTTTTGACAATAATGTTGATTCGACAGCGTTAGTATTTCTTAATGTCATTAAAGGCTCACGAATAAATATTTGCACGTATAAGAAACAATCAGACCCAAAAGATAACTATATAATGTACCGATAATAATATATTCAGTTTCTTTCCGGTTATATACTTCTTTAATGTAACCAAAACGGAAAGATTTTGCTGCAATTAAAAAGCCAATTGCAATTGGAACATCAATAAGAACAAAGAAAAAGATGAGGCTTCTTTCTAAGTATCCAATTATTGTTCCACATTTTTTTGAATCATTTTCATGACATTCTTTTTTTCTATAAGGCTTTAGACAAAATTCAATAATAATCCCATTAACTTTTGTATTAACGATTAACCCAATAATCAATATATTCAATAATAATATCTCTTTGTTTAAATATCGTGTCCATATAATATTGCCGTAACAATAATTTTGTGAAATCCAGAATGAAAAAGAAAAAAATGATATTATATAGAAAACTTGAATTACAAAAAAAGTAGTTTTAGAATTTATTAAAATTCGTAATGATAAATAATTGATAATGAAATAGATTAAAAAAATTATAACAGGTAAATATATTAATTGAAAAATTCCTAAATAAATATACGATAATAAAGCTATAAATAATGAATTTACTATTAGATAAACCATAATGTGCTTAGATATTGATGCAAAACGATCTCGAATTATAAAGAAATAAAGCACATGAGAGGAAAATAGTAATAGAAATACAGTATACATAAATTTACTCATATATATCCCCTAAATGCCCATTAAAAGTTCATTAACTTGTTTTTCAAAGAAATTTAAAGCATATTTTATATATAGCCATCCAGCTTTGTTGAGATGATCAGCTACCGCTTGTTGGGTAATTGAATTTTGAAAAACGTTTTTTACTGTTTGCATTTGCGTAAGTTTACTTAAGGCACCATATAATGCCCTTGTCTGTTGTAATGTAGATTTATTGACATGAAAATCAGTTAGTTTTATGATGATATCAAATAAATCAGAATAAATTCGATATCGAGGTTGTGAGATTGAAAATGTCAGGTTAAACTGCTTTGGATTATTTTCCAAAGACAAGCCCGAAGAACGGAATGCATCACCATCACTTGAAGATAAATTCTGCTCAGAAATAAAGTCAATGGTCCCAATACCAATTGCTATTCTAGAATCAATCATAATGTTCTCCATTAAAATTTTTAGTAATACCCTTATTAACAACGCAATCCTCAATGAGAATACTGGATCGGTTATTAATAATTGCCAGCTATCACCTCTAAAAATATCAATATCATATGGTATAATTTGCTTATATTTTATTCTTAATAAATCTGAAATACTTTTAATTGTGTTGTATAATTTTCTTCTAGTACTATAATGAAGACTCGACGACTTGATGATATCCCCTGTAAGTACTGCATAATATTTATTCTTTTCGATTTTCATATTCTCAACATTTTTAATTGGAAAATAGTTTGTCAAATAAACAACAAGCATATTTGCTTGTAATTTCTTTTTACGGGTTGTAAAAATGGTGGGTGATACTGGATTCGAACCAGTGACCTCTACGATGTGAACGTAGCGCTCTAACCGGCTGAGCTAATCACCCGACCTAAATTTATGCTTCTTTCTTAGCAAAGACTATATAAAATAAACGAATCGAGATGAATACTATTGGTATAATGAGCCAAATATAGTCAACTTTTGTGAGCACCGGAAATATCTTGATCACGATCCACATAACAAGTGCTGCAACGATCTGCGCTAATTTGAGATCGAGTATATTCATAAGTTTTATGCGTTTATTAAAGAACTGAATAATATTCATTTTTTTGGATTTTTAATTGCAGCTTGTGCTGCAGCAAGGCGAGCGATAGGTACACGGAAGGGTGAGCAGCTCACGTAATTCAAGCCCACTTTGTGACAAAATTCAATCGAACTTGATTCTCCACCGTGTTCCCCGCACATACCGATTATTAATTTAGGATTTGTTTTTCTTCCTTTTTCAATAGCAATTTTGATAAGTTCACCAATACCCTTCTGGTCTAACACCTGGAAGGGATCACTGTCAAGGATGCCGATCTCTCCGTATGGTTTAAGGAATTTTACGGCATCATCGCGGGAAAAGCCAAATCCCATTTGTGTAAGGTCATTCGTACCAAAAGAGAAAAATTCTGCATACTCGGCAATCTCATCGGCTACAAGACATGCACGAGGTATCTCAATCATTGTGCCAACTTTATATTTAAGCTCGACGCCACTTTTTTCAATAATGCGAGTAGCAATTTCTCTGGCACGTTTCTCAATGAAGGTATATTCATTCACGTCACTGACGAGGGGTATCATAATTTCCGGTTTGGAGTCGATCCCTTTTTCTTTGAGTTTGCATGCGGATTCAATAATTGCCTCGATCTGCATATCATATATATCCGGGAAGGTTATACCCAGACGGCAACCCCGATGCCCGAGCATTGGATTAAATTCCTTGAGTTGATTGATCCTCGCCTTTATATCTTGAGCTGATTTGTTGAATTTCTTGCTCAATTTCTGGATCTCTTCTTCATCCTGCAGGTCAGGAAGAAATTCGTGAAGTGGTGGATCCAGCAGGCGGATCGTTACAGGAAAGCCCTGCATGACTTTGAGAATACCTTTAAAATCCTCGATCTGATTCTTCTTCAGTTCTTCGAGAGGATATTTTCTTTCTTCAGGAGAATCAGCAAGGATCATACCACGGACGAAATCGATCCTGTTCTCTCCAAAGAACATGTGCTCCGTTCTGCATAATCCGATTCCCACAGCGCCAAAGTCAAGCGCAATACTGGAATCCTTTGGAGTATCAGCATTTGCATGGACGTGTAATCGAGCTTTTTTATCTGCCCATTTCATAAGCTGCTCAAATTCTTCGGAAAATTCTGGGGATTTTGTGCCGATCTTACCTTCAAATACTTCACCGGTAGAGCCATCAATAGAAATGAAATCACCCTCTTTTATCACGTGGTCATTCACAAAGAATTTCTTTTCTTTAAGATCGATATTGATATCGCCGCATCCTGCTACACAGCACTTTCCCATTCCGCGGGCTACGACCGCGGCGTGAGAGGTCATTCCGCCGTGTGCCGTCAATATTCCTTGTGCCGCATCCATACCAGCAATATCTTCCGGGGAAGTTTCAATTCTGACCAGAATGGTTTTCTCATTTCGCTCTTTCCACTTAACTGCATCTTCTGCAAAGAAAACCACCTTTCCAACTGCTGCTCCTGGGGATGCTGGCAGACCCTTTGCAAGAAATCTCCCTTCATCAAAAGCTTTCTTTTTCTCATCTTCACTGAAACTAGGGTGCAGTAGCTGTTCTAATTGTTCAGGTTGAATTCGCATCAAGGCGGTATCTTTTAAAATCATTCCTTCTTTCACCATATCAACTGCGATTTTTACTGCTGCATTTGCTGTACGCTTGCCGGTTCGCGTTTGAAGAATGAACAGAGTGCCTTTCTGAATAGTGAATTCAAGATCCTGCATATCTTTGTAATGGTCTTCCAATTTTTTCTGAATCTTAAAAAGTTCTTTGTAAGCCGCGGGCATTAATTCTTCAAGAGAAGGATACTTTTCAATTCTTTCATTTGGAGGAATATCATTATTTTTTGCCCATTGTATTGAATTTTCTTTAGTAATTTCCTGAGGAGTTCGAATACCCGAAACAACATCTTCACCCTGAGCATTAACGAGAAATTCTCCAAAGAATCTATCCTCTCCTGTAGAAGGATCACGCGTGAAGGCAACACCTGTGGCACAGTCTTCACCCATATTCCCGAAGACCATTGTCTGGACATTCACCGCAGTGCCGAGAAGCCCAGTTATATTGTTCAGTTCACGATATTTTATTGCCCGAGCGTTACTCCATGAATTGAAAACCGAATCGATCGCTGACCAGAGTTGATCGTAAGGATTTTGAGGGAATTCCTCACCCATTTCTTCTTTATAGATTTCTTTATATTGCTCGACAACCAGCTTAAGATCATCGGCGTTCAGGTCAATATCAAGTGTAACTTTTTTTATGTTCTTGATACGTGTAAGTACATCTTCAAAGAGCTCAGAATCAATTTGATGAACAACATTTCCAAACATTTGAATGAGTCTGCGGTAGGCATCCCAGACAAATCTTGCGTTTTCAGTGGTTTCAGCAAAACCCTTAACTGATTCATCATTGAGCCCGAGATTGAGGATCGTATCCATCATGCCGGGCATGGACACAGCAGCACCGGAACGAACTGAAAGAAGAAGCGGCTTGTGAGCATCTCCAAATTTCATATTAATTTCTTTTTCCAAAAAGTGAAGGTTATCTTCGACCTCCTTCTTCAAATTTTCGGGATAGTGCTGGTTATATTTGTTGAAATAATCGCATATTTCCGTTGATAAGGTAAAACCTGGGGGAACAG
Organism: Cloacimonetes bacterium SCGC AAA252-N17; assembly: GCA_000404785.1. Lineage (GTDB taxonomy): Bacteria > Cloacimonadota > Cloacimonadia > JGIOTU-2 > JGIOTU-2 > Celaenobacter > Celaenobacter polaris. Next base: position 34,683 of record ASNI01000010.1, on the reverse strand, counting down.
GAATTCCTAGATTAGACATTTCTGCTAGGTTTGCTCCCTTTCCGCCTAGAATTTCCTTCATTGTTTTATTTCCATCGGTTTTTATTTTACCGAAATAATACACATTTTTTGTCATGTTACCTCTATATATAAACTATTGTTTTCAATAAAATCTTCAACCTTATCGGGTACAAGTCCTTTTATTGACTGTCCTTTGGAACACATATTACGGATACAATGGGAAGAGATGTCAATTTTCGGCATCTCCAGGAAAGTAAGTTCTCTGCTGAAAGAAAAATCATGTGAATGATTCTTCGGGTTTGCCGGTCTGTTTATAATGATAAATTGAGCCAGATTGAGCATTTCATTATATTTAAACCATGTTGAAATTTCAGAAACATTATCTTCGCCCATAAGAAAGTAGAGTTCATCATTTGGATGTTCAATTCTTAATTTTTGCAGGGTATAGTAGGTATATGTATAATTTCGTGCCTGTTCCTGCTTTTCAAGTTCTTTGATCTCAAAATGGAGGTTTCCATTTAGAGCCAGATGAAGCATCTGAACTCTCAAATCATAAGATATTTGTGGTTTTTTGTGGGGCGGATTGCCAGCAGGGATAAAATATATTTTGTTCAGGCGAAGTTTATCGCGGCAATATTCTGCCATCCTAATGTGGCCATAATGGATTGGATCAAAGGTGCCACCGAGTATTCCCAATCTCATTATCAATTCGTTATGTAGGCGTTTATTTTTTCTATGAAGGGATGTTCGGGGTACTTTGAAGAGAGCCGTTCTCCGATATCAGCGAGTTTATCCCAGTTCTTCTTATTTATATAGATCTTCGCAGCAAGCTGGAGGGAGTTTTCTTCGATCTCTCCGGTAATATTCTCATCAAATATTTCATTAAGATACATCAGTGACGCATTATAATATCCCATCATATAATAAATATGAGCATTGAGATATTTTTTTTCCAGCAGCTTATTAGTGCAAGTGATTCTCATATTTTCAACTTCATCGATGAGTTCAGATTTTGGATACTGAGCAATAAAATGATTGAATTGCTGAAGTGCATTTATCGTTTCCTGTTGATCATACGCAGGGGGATAAGACAATTTAAACCAGGCAGTACCAATCTTGTAATTCGCATCTTCATTGTATTGAGAGTAAGGGAACATGCGCATAAGCTGTTCATATTCGAAGATTGAGTCTTCATACAAGTGTATTTTGTAATAACAGTTTGCAAGTTGGTACTGAGCTCGTTTGACCAGAGTGTCCCCTTTGCTCATATAGGTAATGATCTCGTAAATATCTCGAGCTTTATTGAACTTTCTTCTTTGATACAAACCATCAGCTTCTATCATTTTTTCATGAGGATTGAAATCACCTTTCGGAAGTTCAAAAGGACGTTCAATGGTAACATTCTCTTCGTCTTCATCCCAATTCATGGTTGAAGGTGGTTGCGCATATAGCAGATTCATAAAAATTAGTGAAGTAAAGATTAGCAATAACAGAATGCGGAGCACATATTTTTTCATATTATCTGTTCTCCAGCGTAACTATTCTTTCCCTTACGATATCTATGCGTTCATAATCAGGATACTGTTTTTGGATTTCTTTGAGCTGAGTAAGAGCGCCGGTATATTGCTCCATTCCGATCAGGCAGAGTGCAATTTTAAGTTTTGCGTCAACGACTTTATTGGATTCCGGATAATTAATTACCACTTTATCAAAGTTGAAGATAGCAGTTTCAAACTGATCAAGAAAATAATAACACTCACCGATCCAGTACTGTGCATTTGCTGCGAGATCATGTTGAGGATATTCCCTGATAAATTTGGAAAAAGTGGAGATCGATTTTCTGAAATCCTTATCTACATAATACTGTCGTCCTGTTTGATAGAGTTTCTCAAGTGTGATCTCGTTCGATTCTGTTTTGGGATTAGTCTGAGTTTGGTCTGCAACAGCGGGATTTGATTTAATCTGAGCCATGATCTGGTTTTGAGCCTCAATTTTGGATTCGAGAGTGTTTGCTTTCACTTCTAAATTTGATACTTTTGACTGGAGCACAATGATCTGATCAAGTTTGCTGTTAAGCATTTGAAGATCACTGGAAACTTGCTTTTCCTGCTGGTCTATTGCATCGGAATTCATTTTTATAACTTCGGCGAGATACTGGATCTGTTGCTCATTTTTGATTACCAGCTGATGAATTTCAGTATATGGCCTTTGTTGTGCACAATGAGGCAGAATAAGTAAAAGCAATAAACCGAATACATATAATTTTTTCACCGTTAACCCCCATAGTGTTCGAAGAAAATTTTATAAGCTTTATAGGTTGAGTAAATATCTCCTTTGCTGGAAATCTCAAAAGGAGAGTGCATGGCAAGAAGAGGCGTTCCGCAATCAATGACTTCTGCATTGTGCTCAGCCATAAATTTTGCGATGGTACCTCCTCCTCCGACATCAACTTTACCGAGTTCGCCGATCTGCCAGTTTATATTGTGCGAATTAAAAAGTGCGCGCAATTTTGCAATGAACTCGGGATGTGCATCGTTTGAACCGCTTTTTCCTTTTGAGCCGGTAAATTTTGTCAGGCATACTCCATAACCGAGGAGAGGTGCGTTCTGTTTCTCGTGAACATCTTTGAAAGAGGGATTTATTGCTGCGGTTACATCACCAGAGAGAATATTAGTTTTTGTTAATACTTTTCTCAAAATTTTAGAACTGTCATATCCCTGAAAATCAACGATATCAGCAATAAAATCAAGTATGAAATCAGAACGGGCGCCTGTATTGCCTTCACTGCCGATCTCCTCTTTATCAGCAAGAAATACGATTGAAGGAAGAATTGGGTCTTCGCCATCCAGCAATGCCCGAAGAGCAGTATAGGAACATGCTCTGTCATCCTGTCCGTAAGCACCTACCATGCTGGCATCAATGCCCACATCTTTGCTAGAAAAAGCAGGTACGATTTCAATCTCGGCACTGATAAGATCTTCTTCAGTAATACCATATTTTTCATGAAGTATGTTCAGGCAGTTCAATTTTACATTATCTTTTATATCATCATCAGGGAAAGGTATTGAACCAAAAAGGAGCTGGAGTTTGTCTGCATCAATAGCTTCTGAGATTTTTTTATTGCTATAGTCCTTTGCAAGATGAGGAAGCAGATCGGCAAAAGTGAAAACCGGATCGCCATCATTATCACCAATAGAAATATCGATGCGAGTGCCATCTTCTTTTATAACAACACCATACAACGCAAGTGGGATAGACATCCATTGATATTTTCTTATGCCACCGTAGTAATGGGTCAGCATGATCCCGAGCTGTGTGGTCTCATCCTCGGAAAGTGGAACCTGCTTCAGATCAACTCGCGGCACATCGATGTGTGCAACAATTAGGTTGCAGCCGTTTGAAATATCTTTTTTGCCGGTTCGGAAAATTGTAATGTTCTTATCACGGTTAATTCTATAATAACCAGTCGCATTTTTGGGAGCATCAGCATCAAGGTGTACGAACTTACGCGCTTTCAATATTTGCTCAGCAAGTTCGACTGAGAGCCGTTCTGTTTTTGCTTCATCGAGGAATGCACAATATTCATCAGCAAATACAAAAGCATCTTCCCGTTCTTTTTCCGAAACAATTTTCCAGAAATTCTTCTTCTTGTATGATAACTTATCCTGCAATTCTTTTCCTTTTGAAGATTTTTTCATGTGTTTCCTTTTCTATAAATTTTCTGCAACTGCATTTGCCATGTCAAGTGTTGAGGAAGAGCCACCCATATCGTAAGTACGAAATTTTCCCTTTTCAATAACTTTTGCAATAGCATTCATCAAACGGTCAGCTTTTTCGGTCTCGCCTAAATAGTCAAGCATAAGTTTTGTTGAGATAAGCATGGCAATAGGATTTACTTTATATTGTCCGGCATATTTTGGTGCACTGCCGTGAGTTGGCTCGAAGACTGCGAGCTTATCTCCAATATTTCCACTTGCAGCAAAACCAAGTCCACCGACAAGCTGAGCACAGAGATCGGAAATAATGTCCCCAAACATATTGCTGGAAACAAGCACTCCGTAGTTTTGAGGATTCTTGACGAGCCACATTGCCATGGCATCGACATTTGTTTCCCATAGTTCGATTTCAGGATATTCCTGCGCGACTTTTCGTGCTTCACGCACCATTAAGCCGGAAGTTTCTCTGATGACATTAGGTTTTTCAACTACTGTTACAGTTGGATATCCGTGTTTCTTCGCATATTCAAAGGCATTACGAACAATTCTGCGGCACGCCTCTCTTGTGAAAATTCTGCATGAGAGCGCAAGATCATCAAGAGGTGTGTCAGCAAATTTTGCCATTTTTTTATGGTTTTTTAAAAGTGCATTAAAGACATCTTCAGGGACTGGATGGAACTCGACTCCTGAATACAGCCCTTCAGTATTTTCACGGAAAACAACAATATCAATATCATCTCTATAATTGAGGGGATTTCCTTTAAATGACTTGCAGGGTCTCAGATTTGTATGCAGGTTGAATTTCTGGCGCAAGCCAACGATAGGGCTTGAGTACACAAGTCCTTTTCCTTGAAGTTCAGGAATGAGTTCTGCTTCAGCTTCCTGCTTTGGTTTAGAGGTGATCGCGCCAAAAAGTGCGCAATCAACATTGTTAAGAAGTTCAATAGTTCTGTCCGGGAGGGGATTTCCTTCTGTTCTCCAGAATTCCCAACCAATATCACCATGGATGTATTCTGCATCAAGTTCTAAAGTGTCCAGGATAATTTTAGCAGCTTCCATAACGTCGTTTCCTACGCCATCACCCGGAAGCCATGCAATGCGGTATGAGCTCATCTTACTCCTCATATGTGATATTTTTTATTGTATATTCTAATATGCCGACTGGGGCTGTCACTTTTACTGTATCACCAATATTCTTGCCAAGAAGTGCTTGCGCAATTGGAGATTTAAAAGAGATCATTCTCACGCTCTTTGTTTTTCCCGTTTCATCTTCGCCAACTATTTTGTAGTTTAATATCTTGTTTCTTCTTTTATCAAGAAGCTCTACTATGGCACCGAAACGAATGGAGTTTTTGTCAATATCATCTGTGCTTAAAACTTTCAGGCACGAAATTTTTGCCTGAAGTTTTGAGATCTCAGCTTCAATAAAGCGCTGTTTCTCTTTTGCTGCATGATATTCTGCATTTTCACTAAGGTCACCAAACTGCCGTGTGCGACCAATTTCTTCAATGATGGCAGGACGTTCTTCTTGAATGAGATGTTCTAAGCGTTTACGAAGATTCTCAAGACCTTCTTTTGATATATATTCTTGTGTCATTATGTTCTCTTTATTTTTTTCAAGGTTTTTTCTGCAGTATGTGCAGCTTTCTTTATGCGAATATTTCCGCTCTTTTCCCATCTCTCGACGATTTCACGAATCAATTGTGAATTCTCAGAAATAGAATCTGCAAGAATTTCAATGAAGTTTGGATTGTAGGTTGATTGATAGGATCTGTAGGTATCACGGTAGAGTTTTTTGTCTATTTTGTATAAGCATTTCAATATTTGCACAATACCGCTTCGTATCATCTTGTTTTCGGAATTCCAAAAGGAGTCGATCTTGTGATTGATCGTCTTCGCTTGTGCTTTATTTGTTTTCATGTATTTACAAAGCGTTGTAAATGCGCAATCGATGACATCATCTTGGGGCACCTGGCGGATAGTGTTGATAATGTCATCAATATATTTATCTGGATATTTCTTGAGTAGCGGAAGAATAATATTATCACATATTTTCTTTATCTCGCTTTTATCATGAGTATCTTTAAGTGCTTTCCTGAAAATCTCATCATAGTCGCCGGGATGTTTCAACGCCACTTTGCTCATCACGTAATTAAATATCTTTTTGCCGTTTTCGCCCTTTTTCTTTTGGATAAACAGCAGAAAATCAATATAGGTATCAGGATCGTTTTGAATAACTTTTCGCATCTCTTTTGCAACATACGTGACCACAGGTTGCGGTACTTCTCCATTGACTCGTTCAGGATATGCATTATAGATAATTTCAAAATCATAGTCCTTATACGGTATCTTATGCTCGAGGAAATCAACAGTATCTTTTTTCAGTCTTTGCTGCCAGTCATAAGTAATCATTATCATTCACCTTTATCGAATTATCGCGATTTTACCTTTTTTATATAAATCAAAATATTTTATCAAATAAAAATACATTCCGGATGCCACTTTCTTACCAGATTGATTTGAAAGATTCCACTCGGCTCTATTATAATCTTCTGAAAGAAATTCTGCAGTGAAGTTGTTCACAAGATTACCTGCAAGGTCAAAGATATAAAAATCAGCAGAGCCCGATGTTGGTAAGTTCTGGAAATAAATTACCTTATTTTCAATCGTTACAGGATTCGGGAATACAGTAACATTATCAAGATCGGTGATCGGTATCGTGATCTTAATGAGATTTTTTCCGGGTAAGATGCAATTACCTGCAAGATCGGTCACGTTGAAAATCTTAATAAAGTAGGGTTCACCAACCGGTTTGATCTTATGTGCAAGAGTAAGTGTGACAGATTCGTTATTGACCTGAATCTGAGAAATACTGTTCACAGCAGCTTGCTCGGGGAATAGCAGAGTATAGTTTGAAGCATCTTCAGCACTTATATGATCAACAGTTTCATTAAATTCGATATGAACTTCTTTGTCATTCTCAAGTGTGCTAGAGACAATATAAGGTCTGGTAAGATCTTCCTGATACATAAATGTAACTAATGTGTCTGCCATTGACGTGTTAAAAATTCCAACAATGTTTTCAACGTCGATTGTGAAGGGAGAATCTGTCTCGTCGAAAATTTCTGCAAAAGTCATAAGCAAGCTGAGCTGGCTGTTTGTCGGAATAACAGATTCGGGATATCCATAGATGTCCACATAAAAATTGGAAACCTGCTCGCAATCTTTGTGCAGAGTTTTATCAAAATTGAGCAATATACTATTTAATGAAACCATCTGAATTGAAAGCAAAGTAGGCGGATCAATTGGAATGACCTCAAGGGGCAAGGTCTTGTAACTTTCCTGCCCGTCTTTCAGTGCAGATAAACAGTATTTGTATAGACTGTCAGGAATGACATTGGTATCAGAATATGAGGTTTCGGTGCCAGGAATTGCTGTCATTTCGATATCCTGATTTTGCTCTTTATAGAGATAGAAAGAGTCAGCTATTTGGGCATTCCAGGTGAATGAAACAAGATGCTCATTAAGCGGTCTGCCAAAGAAATTCTGCGGCATGAGAGTTGAGGGGGCAGGAGGATCTGTAGGATATGAGGACAGCACGAGCATAAGTGAGTCGTTTGCATCATATTGGTTAAAGGCAGCCTCAAACTGACCGTCATTATCTGCATCGACACATACCGGCTGATAGGTTCTATATGATGAACCAACCCATTGTGGGACAACATCATAGGATTTTGCAGTCTCAATTAGTTTGAAGATATAAATATCCGGTGCTGCTGCAATAACGATCTCATCAGCACCATCTCCGTCAAGATCGCCAACGGATAATCCATTATTTGAGCTAACACCAGCGATCTCGATATAGTCAAGAAGTGTGGGATTTCCATCGATGTATTTATAAACTCCGTAAAGCCAAAATTGATTATTCACATCGTCACCATCTGCATAACCTCCCACGATGAATTCGAGAAGTCCATCACCATCGAAGTCGCCAATTGCGTTGTAATAAGCATTAGGAATCGGAATTTTTAAAGAATCGATTCGTTCAACCGAGTAATTATTATTGATTTGATAGATTAAAATATCACCGTCTATATCAGAGAAGAGAATATTTCTTTTTCCATCATTATTGAGGTCGCCAAACCGGATGTAAGGGGAGAGTTCATTTCTGGAATAAGTGTGTGTGTTATCGAGTATCATGCATTCCAGATTAAAATTATCTCCGCTCCTGGAGTACACATCATAATGAGAGTAGGTTCCGGTTCCAATAATATCAGCAGAACGAATTACTATGTCATCAATTCCATCGTTATTGAAATCATAGAAAGTGCCGGTATAAGCATCTTTGATGGAGTTTACATATCTGCTTGGGAAGGAAGTTGAGTTCTCTGCTTCAAAAATAATCATGGAATCTGCCTGATTTCCAAGTATCTCATGGTTGCCGTCCGCATCTGTATCACCGATACTCCATGGAATGAATTCATTATTCATCGTATGTACTACTTCAAGCTCTGTATTATCATATTCACAGAAACGCACAGGACCATAAGAACCCTCATCAGGGAATTCCATAAATACAAGTTCGATTTTGCCATTTCCATTGATATCATAGTTATTAGAACAGAGATATACTGAATGAGCATAAGAAGTGATCGGGTCAAATCCACTTGTAGGAATTGTGCTATTATCGATTGTAATTGCATCAGCAAATATACCGGAGGTTGCAGTAAGCCCGGCATTGTTTTGAATTGATAGAGAGAATGAGTAGGATTCATCAGGAAGGCGTTGCGGAAGTATCAAGGTCGTAAAGTAGTCGTATTTTTTTTGAATAAGTGAGAAGGTGTCTGCATCGGCTGAAAAACAGGTTGCATAGAATTGTGAGGGTTCGGTTGCAGTGGAGAGGATGTAATAATCCTTCATGTCGAAATCATATCGATAGGTCGTAGCAGTTGCATTTTCAACAAATTGAGGTGGTGTTCTATCCACACTTATTTTTACGATATCTATATAATTTGTTCCGTGAATATCTTTTACGGAAAGGCGGATGTAATAGGTTGAATCCTGAATTCCATATAGAAGAAATGTGCCGAGTGTATCATCAATAACAGGATCAGTATATAAGGTTGGTTCAGGGTTATGGGTGATGACATCAAGCCAATCATTTTCGACCGGTTCCTGTTTGGTCGTGAACCCAAGAGTGTAGCAGAAGAAATTTTCACAGTATGCAGTTCCAATAATTGGGATATCCTGTGCGTAGCCGGAATTATAGGGCGGATAGAAAATTGCAGACTGGGGCTTGGTATCAATTCCTGCATTTAGCATAAGTTTTTCTGCATTTATGATTCCGTATCCATAAACATTATCATAGCCATTTTCGCCAAGATCGTCACATGAAATATTTATCAGATTGTACACTTCGATATTTGAGAGCAGGGGATTTTGTGAAAGGAGCAAACCGGCGCATCCTGCAACAAAGGGTGCTGACATAGAAGTGCCGCTTTCGTTTTTATACTCATTATGTAGATATGTGCTGTAAATGCTCAAACCAGGTCCGCAGAGGTCGATACCCTCACCATAACTGGAGAAGGAGCAGATTTTCAGATTTGAGTCAACAGCTGTTACAGATATCACATTATCGAGAGCTGCCGGGTACAAAAGCCCAACACCGCCTTCGTTACCGGCAGAAGCTATGATAGAAACGCCAAGGTCATAAGCATAATTGCATGCATCATTAATAATGGGAGCTAAGGTCACATCTCCCCAGCTTATGCTTATTATCTGCGCTCCATTGTCGGCAGCATAGACGATAGCAGCGGACACATCATCATCTTCGAGATATCCACCCAGCGTGGTACGGAAACCGGCTCTGAGATTCATGCATTTGACAAACCATGTAGTGCCTGATACACCGATATGATTATTTGTCTGAGCGGAAATAATTCCCGCAATGTGCGTACCATGTCCTAGATCGTCTCTGGGATCGTTATCACGCTCTCGGAAATCACCCATTGCATCGATAATATTTGTTTCTGTGAAGTCCCATCCCATCCAGTCATCAATATAGCCGTTCTGGTCATCATCAATATAATTATCCGGTATCTCGCCGTGATTTATCCAGATGTTCTGCTCGAGATCGGGATGATCATATTCAATTCCGGAGTCAATGATCGCAATAATAACCTGCTCATTTCCCTTTTCTATCTCCCACGCATTATCTGCATTGATTGCCGGCAATCCCCACTGCTTATAATAGTATGGATCGTTTGGCGTTATAGAGAGCATCTCATTCAGGTAATTCGGCTGAGTATAAATGATCGATTCGTCTTTTTGAAAAAGTTCAATAATCGCAGAAAAATCAATTTCTTTTTCACATGTAAATTTATAAATATGGAGATCGGGCTTCTCAATAATTGGTTCTGATGACTGAACACCGAACTGATCAAGGAAAGAATCAAATGCATCAATACCCGTAGTGCCATCTTTAAATACTACTTTCTCAGAAAAACGAGCTATAAGTTCATGAGAAGAATAGTTTGGTTTTCCCAAAAGCTGTGAAGCACAAGCAAGACACAAAAGTATGAGTGCGATTTTTTTCATAGGGCGTTCCTAAAAGTTATATGCCACAGAAAATCGATGAGCTGTACCGATGTCATTCTGATACGGCGTGAAAGCATAGTCAAAGTTAAAGTCATTAAGTTTTATACCGAGACCAGCAGTGACATTTTGCTCATCATAGTTAAATTTGTATCCCAAACGGGAAAATATCATATCGGCAAAACCATATTCAAAACCGAGATTTGTTTTAATTCCTTCAGAAGAATACTTTGCGAATTCTCCGGAAAAAGTGAATGTATTCTGGGTATTCACTTCCAAAGAATATTGCGAACCAAGCTTCATGACCAGCGGGAAACGTATATTTTCTTTTTTCAGCTTTGATGAAGTGCCGATATTTTGAATGACCATTCCAAAATTGAGTCCTTTTATAAATGAATCGTAGATGGCGCCAAGGTCAAAACCAAAACCATAGCTTGCATCAGTATCGATCTTTTCATATATGAATTTCAGGTTTGCACCCAGCGAGATGCCTGGTGTGAACCTTCGAGCATAGGTGAAGCTTGATACAATGTCGAGAGGATGGAATTCACCGATTGTATCACCCTGGGCATCGGTTTTGTTGATCATGCCGTAATCAAGGTAGGTTAGACCCAATCCCCAGCTGCTTTTACCGTTACGCACAATAAGTGATGCGTTTTCAATATTATTATCAAAGATGTAGATGTTATGATTATAACAGAAGTTGGATGATGGACTGATCTGCACGGCAGCAGGATTTGACCATAAAATAGTTGCGTCCCCAGGAGAGGCAATAACTGCATCCGCCTTGCCGGCATTTCGTGCGCTAAGACCGATCTTTAGTATCTGAAAGCCGTATTTCCCGGGATCGTCTGCTGCAAATGAATTCAATACAATAGCGAAAATGAAGAGGGTCACCAAGAATATTTTTTTCTTCATAATATTTTTTTATCCTAATTTTTTTTATATATAAAATCCTCTCATCAAATTCGATAAGAGGATTATTTGGCAAAAAACCAAATGCAATTATGAAAATAACAATCTTATCCTAAGATCTCCTTCTCGTTACACTTACATATCTGAACAATTTCTTTCTTAGGAGACCATTTACCATCTTTATGTCGATTTCGGATAACTTTTATGGTAGTCATTTCAGTATTACATACTGGGCAGACGCTCTTTCTCTTACCGGCAGTTACATGAGCTAATTTAGCCGCAAAGGTTCTAACTTTAGGCATTTTCAACTCCTTTTTGAATTGACACATAAGTCCTTTGCCCAAGGACTGGTGTCAAGTTTTTCATCGGGGATGAAATTATTGAATATTTTTTAAAAAAATAGGACACAGATGAACCCCGTGAAATCCTGCAAAGCAAGAACAGTAAAGCTCTTATTTCACAGGGTGAACGCTGATGGAGCTGATCGACACAGATAAAAAAACAAATTCCAAAAAGAAAAATTTCATGATGAAAAATCTCGAAAAAAGCTTAGACAATTCTACTGGAGAGATTCTTTTCGTCTCCATTTCATTCCGCCGTGCCAGGCGGTCGCTTCGCTCCGCCGGCTTGCAGATGACACTCCAAAATCAGAAAGAATTAGCTTGTCACAAGTCGAAGAGCTTGTGATAAGTAATTCGATTGAGTAATTAATAACTCACTTAGCAAAGAATGCATAAAATTCATATTTTCTTGACACTCTCCCGGTTCGTTTGCCAGTTTTGGTTCAAATGAAAAAATAATTCGGATGGAGGTTCATAGCATGATCAGAGTTATTCCCAATGACGCAACCGGTCTATCTACAATACAAATAGTGTGCTTTTTAGTTGATTCAACAATCGCCCGTCCGAGGTTCATACAATAATATAACATTTTTTTAATGTAAGCCACGGACGAGCGAATCCGTGGCTTTTTTAGTTTCTACCTTTCCAGAACAAAACCCCGGATTCACAATGAACTCGCGGTTTTTTTTATGTTAATAAAAACGTTTTCAAGCAGGTCTTTATGAAAAAATTATATTATTTATGGCAATTTATGAAGGGCAATAGAGCCCTCTATATTATATCCATTGCAGCAATTGGAATGGCTACATTTCTTTCATTCTTCTGGCCAATGGTACTTCGGATAACCGTCGACTCTATTATTGGCGGAAAAGCTCTCGAAGCTCAGGGCTGGCTCAAGCTGGTGTTCTCGGGATCGTATAATTTCTTTGGCGGTCGCTCCGGATTCGTAGGCAAGCTCTGGATCTGCAGCATATTACTTATCATCATCACTTTAATAAGAGGAATATTTCTATACTTCAAAGGAAAGTGGTCTGAAGTTATTGATGAGTATGGAGATATTAACGAATGCAAAAAAGAAAATTGGCCTGAAATTGATGGAAATATTCAATTCAAGAATGTTTCTTTCGGGTATAAAGATGGTGAATATGTACTCGATGATTTCAATCTTGAAGTACACGCTGGTGAAACGATCGCACTTGTCGGCGAAACAGGTTCCGGTAAAAGCACGATTGTAAATCTCACATGCAGGTTCTATGAACCCACCAAAGGAGAAGTGTTTATTGATGGAACTGATTACAGGAAAAGATCGTTGCTCTGGCTCCACTCCAATCTTGGGTATGTGCTTCAAGCTCCTCATCTTTTCAGCGGAACGATAAAAGGGAACATTGCATATGGAAAACTCGATGCAACCGAAAAAGAAATTATTGAAGCTGCTAAACTGGTAAATGCTCATGAATTTATCTCGCAGCTTGAAAATGGTTATGATTCCGAAGTCGGAGAAGATGGAAGCTTACTCTCTACAGGAGAAAAGCAGCTCATCTCTTTTGCGAGAGCTATCATTACCGATCCTAAAATATTCGTGCTAGATGAAGCCACATCTTCAGTTGATACGGAAACCGAACAGAAAATTCAGGACGCAATTAATAAAGTGCTTGAAGATAGAACGAGTTTCATTATCGCTCACCGTCTTTCAACAATACGTTCTGCTGACCGAATTCTTGTCGTTCAAAAAGGCAAAATAATCGAACAAGGAACCCATCATGAACTGATAAAAAAGAAAGGTTACCATTACCGACTCTATTCCAATCAGTTCATGGAAGAGCATGAATCAGAGCTTTTGACAGCGTAGGAAACAAGGAATTTATCATGCAGATAATCAGGATCGACAACATTGCATTTCGATATGATGCACAACCGGATATGCTCTTTGAGAATGTATCTTTTGCAGTTCACGAGCATAGCAGGATCGGTCTGATAGGAAAGAACGGCTGCGGCAAATCGACTCTTGTGGATATATTGAGAAAAACAATAAACCCGGTTGAAGGTGTTATATATCATAAACCTGAACTTTCGATCGGGTATCTTCCTCAAGAATTGGACTTGCCGCCAGCAAACTCGGGGCTTTCTTTTCTATGGAACAGCAATCCGACATTAGCAGTATTGAAGCAAAAAATAGATTATCTTGAAGATTACACTTCTGATCAGGTCAGTTCTATTCTTACTGAATATGAAAGAAACGGGGGATATGTTTTTGAGATTGCAGTTGAAAAGATCACAACACGCTTTGGTTTCAACAAGGATATGCTCTCCCGAAAGATATCATCACTGAGCGGCGGAGAGCAAACACGTCTGGCTTTATGCATAATATTGCTCAAAGAACCTGATGTAATGCTTCTCGATGAACCAACGAATCATCTCGATATCGAAACATTGGATTGGCTGGAGAATTTTCTTAATGAGATTAAGATACCGTACATCATCATCAGTCATGACAGGCATATTCTGGATACTTGCGTGACTTCGGTACTCAAGCTTACTCCAGAAGGGGTGAAGCATTATTCAGGAAACTATTCCTTCTATAAGCAGGAAAAGGAGCAAGAGCTTCATAAAAAAATACATATATATGAAGAGCAGAAAAAGAAAATTAAAAAACTGAAGATCGCTGCCAGAAAGCGAACAGAGTGGGCTCATAGTCACCAGGCGGAAACAGGTTCCGAAGGATACGCTCCGGTTTATGAATGCGTCAGTAATCTTGCAAAGAATGCAATGCAACAGGCAAAGAACCTCCAGCGCCGTGTGGAGAAGCAGATCGAAGAAGCAGAAGCCGAAAAACCCTTTATAGAAAAGAAAAGAAGATTTCATTTTGAAAATCTGCAAGTCAAAAGCAAACAGATGCTGACAGTCGAAAATCTCACAAAAACCTTTGGGTCAAAGGATGTGCTGAAAAACATCAATATGCATATTATGAACGGTGAGCGGGTGGCAATAATCGGCAAAAACGGAAGCGGTAAATCAACACTGCTCAAGATCCTTACTGGTCATCTGGATGGATTTCAAGGCGATATGAACTGGTCTCCCCAAGCAAAGGTCGGCTATTACTCGCAGGATTATGTAAATCTGAATTTTGACAACACAGTATTGGAAGAAGTTGCTCATGGAGATAAACAAAAACAGACCTTTGCACGGACTGTACTTGGTTGCCTTCACATATCAGAACAGCTCATTCGGAATCCAATCAGAACCTTGAGCATAGGTGAGAGGAGTAAGGTCGCATTGGCAAAGATAATCGTGTCCGGAGCAAATGTGCTGGTGTTAGATGAACCCACCAATCATCTGGAGATAGCTGCAAGAGAAGCTCTTGAAGATGCTCTGGAATCCTACACAGGAACCATTATTTTCGCCACACATGACAGATTTCTTATAGAGAAAATAGCGGATAGAGTTATCAATATGGATAAAATGAGAAAGGAGTTAAACGTATGAAAAAGAGCATGAAAGATTTCCTGAATGAAAAACAAAAAAAACAGAATTTGAAGAAATCAAAAAATATGCGATTTTCCAAGAAAGAATCCAGGAAGATCACACATTCTAAGAAAGGTCTTATTAAAAAAGGATAAAACTAAATTTAATTCTGAGTATAGATGAAAGATAATAATGTAAATGTAAAAAATAATGAAGATACTAATGCTCACACCGAAGTATTTAATATTGACAGAAAAAATGTTCACACAAGATGAACTGAAATATTTAAGAAATCTGAAGTTCATAGAAAAAAATTAATAGTGGAGTGCCTATGAAACTCAAATATTGGTTATTACTATTTATAATTATACCCTTTGCCTTGCAGGCAAAACTGACTATTCACTTACAAAAAACACATCAGCCACCTGTCATAGATGGCGTTATCGAAGACGGAGAGTGGATCGAAGCTGCGGTAATCGATACCTTTTACCAGACATCTCCGGGCGACAATACTGATCCTTCCGAGCGTACTGTCGGGTTCTTATTGTATGATGATGAATACATCTATGTCGCAACGAAATGCTTCATGGAAGATCCGGAGAAAATACGATTGTTCCACTGTATCAGAGATAAAATATATTATACAGATAGGATATTTCTGTACATTGATACATTTTTTTCCAATGCAAAGGCATACTATTTTGGCACAAATGGATTCGGTGAACAGGCGGACGGCATTGTGGTCGATGATACCGATACGTCCATAGATATTCATTATGATTCATTTGGAGCGCTTACAGATTACGGCTATTCTATAGAAATGAAGATCCCTTTGAAGAATATCAAATATAAAAGCGGTAAAAATGTGGAATGGGGTTTCTTTCTCAAAAGATATATCGAAGAAAGAAAAGAAGAGATCAGCGCAACACCTGTTGACAGAAATGGACAGAATTACTATGATAATTACGGAATTCTGATATTTGAAGAATTGTTGACTAATCAAAATTTAAAGTTGATCCCCTCATTCCTGACGAGTTATACTGATGAAGAAGATAAAAAAAGGGGTGTACATCAGATTAAGAGAAAATATGAGCCAGAGTTGAATATTTTCTATGAACCGAACTCCCATCTCACCACGACCATGACCATCAATCCCGACTTCAGTATTATTGAGGCAGATGCAATTGAAATTGATGTAAATACCAGGTTTCCAATTTACTATCCTGAGAAAAGACCCTTCTTCATAGAAAGCACAAATCCCTTCCGAACTCCGATAACGATATATCACACAAGGCAGATCGTGGACCCGATCTTTGGCGCAAAATTCTCCGGAGCATTGGAGAATAACTACCTTTTCGGTCTTGGCGCAATTGACGAGAATGCAAATGGAGGACGCTTCATCGATGGATATGAAGGTTCTGCAAATGCTTATTTTGTTTTTTTGACCTTTGATAAAAAAGCACGCAGTGGGAATGCATTTATCCGCAGTGCTCTCGCTATTCGAAAGTTCAAGGAATACTACAACCTTGTGGGTGATGTTGATGGTGCGCTTCATATTCTGAATAATTTAAGCGGGTATCTGCAACTTGTGGGCTCGGCAGACCAAACAATAGACAAAACATGGCATAAAGGATTTGGCTACTTTGGTGAGGTCACCTATGAAACTGAAGATCTGTTTGCAAATCTCGAGTTGAAGGCGATCTCTAAAAATTTCAAGGCGGACATGGGATTTATTCCTGAGAATGATATTCAATTTTTTGACAGTCATAGCGAGTGGCATAAACGAGCTTCAACCGATGAGCAGTTCGTTAGATGGTTCGAGATCGGATATGATGCGAATATTAAATACGATCTTGATCTTTCTGAAGTAAAAGAGCACTACCTGAAGCCCTATTCGGGAGTGATCTTAAGCAACAAAATGGAAATCTGGACTGGAGTTGGATTCCAGATGGTGCACTTTGCAGGAAAAGATAATTACATGTACGCGCCCTGGGTTTTCTTTGAGACCTATCCAATGGACCTGTTTGTCGCTGATATTGATTTTGTATGCGGAAAATATATGTGGTTCGATGAAGATGATCCTCGAATCGAGCAATTCAGGAAATACAAACTTTTTCTCAATCTGAGACCCACAAACAAGATCGATATCGAAGTTTCAAGTGAATACCAGGAGCTGCACGATATCTATCATGCGCAGGTGCATCAAGTGACTTTGAAGTATCAGTTCAATAAGCAATTCTGGATAAGAAGTATTTTGCAATACAGTTACTCTGATGTATCAGTCAATAATGAAAGTTACAGTACGCTGAACCTCTATCCGCTCTTCGTGTATAATCCATATGCTAATATTGCGGTCTATGCAGGTATTACTTCTCTTGATCATGAGGAAAAAGAACACTCTCAACTCACCTGGTCCGAGAAGAAGAATACCTATTTCCTAAAGGTGTCTTATACCTTTGATGTGTTTTAGGATGTTAAACCACGAATTAACACGAAAAGAAATAATGATAATGGCTGAACATGTTCAACCCTTATTAACTCGGTGATATAGAAAAATGGGCAATCAGGGCTTTAGCCCATTAGTGTGGATTTCGTTTCAGTCATGGAGTGGTCCATGACTGCTCAAGGTATGTTTGTGCTGGGAATACCGCCGAATGCTTAATGCAGATGGACTTCCATGTAGTTATGGTATGGGATGGTTGTGCCGCTCTTGATAGACTTGAACACGAATTATATCTCGCACGAATATTTGGTCTTTATGGTGATGTTATGCCAACTAAAGAGGTTTTAATTAGGTTAAAATAAATATAATTTCTCTCAATTGATTGAAAGTAATTTTTAGTGTACTGGTGGCAACCACTTGGGCTTACTTAGAAGAATTCGCTGCTTAAGCTGATCATTTATTCATTAGATTTTCTCTGAGTCAGCCAAACAATAATTGGAAACAATATCATTGGAATTCCCATGCCAAGTGTTGCGATAAATGGAATTTTGGAGGGAGGAAGGATGAAGAAAAGTATCATGGTGATAGAGATACCGCATATTGAACTGATAATAGCAGCATATTTGTTTGCTCTTTTCCAAAAAAGTCCATAAAGGAAAGGTGCAAGAAATGTTGCTGCGATAGCACCCCAAGAAATTAAAAGCATCGTCAGGATAATAGCGGGTCTGAGAACGGCAAAAATGACTGAAATTATAATAAAAACTCCGCAGAATATCCTCATCAGTAAATTTAACTTAGCATCAGGAATGAGCTTCTTTGAATAACCATGATACAGATCTTTTACAATTGCCGAAGCTGACACAAATATAAGCGATGCAAGAGTGGACATTGATGCGGTAAGAACAAGCAGCAATATCACAAATGACACACCGGAAGGAATGACATCTCTAATAAAAATTGGAATTAACTTATCAACCATTGGGCGTCCGTTCGAGAAAATCTCGGGATATTTCTGGGAGTTGATAAAGACTCTTGTAAGAGAGCCCGTGAAGTAGGCAGCTCCAGTAATAATTATTGCAAATATCGTAGAAACGATCATGCCAATACGGATAGATTTATCATCTTTCACTGAATAAAATTTTTGGACAAGTTGCGGCATGGCAAAAGGAGCAACGCTGGTTATGACAACGATATAAAAGAGTGGAAAAAATCCAGGAGGTCCAATGAATCCGGTGAGTTTAGGATTAATGCTGTTAAGTTTTGCCGTGATTGCAGTAAGTCCACCGGCACGCGTGATCCCAAAATAAACCATCAAAGTAACACCAGCGATCATCACAATTCCCTGAATAAGATCGACAATTGCGATGGAGCGATATCCTCCTAATATCATATAAATACTTGTAAGCCCTGCCATAATAACAAGAATGAGAACAAAATTCATTTTGAAAGTAATCTCAAATAAATAGCTCAAACCCAGGAACACTGAAGCAGCATAGGGGATAAGGAAAATAAAGATGGCAATCGCACTAAAAATCTTTAGGAAATGAGAGTTATAGCGAGCGTGTAAATATTCAGGCATAGTATAGATATTCAGCTCGTGTGAAGCTCTTCTGATCCTTTTACCTACAAGTAACCAGACTAAAAACGTTCCAACAACAGTATTCCCGATTGCAACCCAGAGAGATGAAAAACCAAAACCCCAACCGAGTTTGCCGGCAAATCCTATAAGTAAAACAGCACTAAAATAAGCAGTTCCATAGGTAAAAGCAGAAAGCCATGGCCCTATTGAACGCGATCCCAAAAAGTAATCATTAAAGGTTTTTGAGCGTTTCATGCCATACAAACCAATTCCTAAAAGGAATAACGCATAAACCGCAAAAAAGATATATTGTTCCACCGGTTTACCTCCAAGGTAGTTAATGTGTTTATATATTATTTCACTGAAATTCCACAGGAGTGGAAATTACTAAAAAAATCATATTTAACCTTTCTTAATATCTACTGCGAAACTTGAGTTGTTTAATTCCTGTTTGCATAGATGATCATGCGTTGATCTTTGGCTTTTTCCATGTTCCTCTTTTATAGATCAGGTATGCAATGACACAGCAAATGCTATTACTTACCACCATCGACCACCAGAGCGATTCGTAAGGATATGTTAAAAGTGGGAGTGACAGGCGGTGCAGCAAGGGATAGAGAAAACTATCCTTGAGGAAGGCGATATGCAAAACGGTGCCTGAAAGAATATATACAAGAGGAATTCTGATCACCCAAAGGCGAACAATATTGAGCAGCATGACCGGTTTTGTATGCCCGGAACCATTGAACGCACCGATGAAAACAAAAAGTATTCCGAAAAGAAACGCAGCGATAGGTGTCACTTTGAACATTCTACGACCAACATCGATGACCAAAGGATCATTAATAAAAAATTTTGTAATAGAACCACCAAAAAAATACACGAGAACGGAACCGGTAAACATCATTGCAAAAACAAGCCGGAAAGCGACGCCTACACTTTTCTCTGCTCTCTTGGTCTTTTGGGCACCAATATTTTGCCCGATTATCGAGGAAAGCCCATTGCTAATTCCCATTGCAGGCATCATGAAGAAATTGATGATACGATTATTTATTGCGTATGCAGACATGACAACAGTACCAAAGGAGTTTACAAATCCCTGAAGGATAATGAAGCCGAAGCTGGTCATGGATTGTGCGAGGGAAGCGGGTATGCTGATCCTCAATATTCTCGTCAGCATCTCTTTTGCCGGTTTGATGTCCGGGAGTTTGGGTATTATGTAAGGAGTTTTCCTGAAAAGAAATACAATAGCTATGATTGCAGCAATAACACGTGATATGAGTGTAGCCCACGCAGCGCCGATAGTTTCCATTCTCGGGAAGAATCCAATTCCAAATATCATAAGAGGATCAAGGACTATATTCAAGCCAACAGAGATGATCTGAATCTTCATGGGGGAGATTGTATCACCCAGCCCGAGAGAAAAGCTCTGATATGAAAGAAATACAAACATGAATATCATACCCATAAGAATGATAGTAATGAAATGCCTTGCAAGCTCGAAAATCTCAGCCGGAGTTTGGAGGAGGTGCAAAATATCATTAATAAAAAGAAAACCAACAGCAACTAAAATTATCGAGAAAATTATTATGATCAGCACGAATTGCCCGACCACCTCTTTCATCTTTTCCATCTTATTAGCACCTCTGTACTGAGCAATAAGGGAAGTGCCTGCAATGACAAAACCAAAGCCGAAAGAAGAAAAGAAAAAGATCAGCGGGAAAGCAAGTCCTACCACAGAAACAGCTTGTCGCGCGTTTTCACCCAGCTTACCAAGCCAGAATGCATCTGTAAGATTGTAGAAAGTCTGAAAGAAATTTGAGAGCATAATGGGAAGAGAAAGCTTCATGTGGTTTTTAAGGAGACTTCCGCGCGTAAGATCCATTCCGGTAAATGCCATAAAAGGTATATATTCCTACTTCATAGAAGTGTTGTTTCGGGGGAAAAAATGCTCATCAAATAAATTGCGGATTATAAGTTTTTCACTACAAGGTCATAAACCTCATCAACGGGAATTGCTTTCACGCACCGGTTATCCTTGCAAGTTGTTTTTCTGTGATTGAAGGCGCTTACACACGGGCTGCAACTGAAATCTGCGTAAATAGAGTGGCAATTTTTTCCAAGCGGACCATACAATTTTGGAGTTTCGGGCCCAAAGAAAACGATGTTCGTAATGGGGGTTAAACTTGCAAAATGAGCAGGTCCGGAATCGTTGGTAACTAGCACATCAGAAATATTAAAAAGGTCGATTATTTCTCGCAATGTTGTTTTATTTGTCAGGTCAATTATCCTGTCGGGAGCTTCCTTTTGTATGACCTTTGCATCTTTACACGCTTCATTTACTCCTATGATGACTATAAATGTATTCTCTAATTCAACTAATCGTTTTGCCAGCTCGGAGTATTTTTCAAGAGGCCAGGCGCGTATGGGGAGTATTCCCGCATTGGGATTAAATATGATGAGTTTTGAGCCAGCATTGATCTTTGCATTTTCCTTTTTCAGTTTTAAAAAAATATTGCTCTTCGCAACATCAGTTGATGTAATGTGTGGCACGTAAGGGATATCCTCAACATGTTTTTTGAGTTTTGGATATTCTTCAAAAGGAGCAATAAGCGAATAAACAAGGTTATAGAAATTATATGAAATATGCTGGTGCGGATTGTAAGTGATCCGATGGGTGAGAAAATTTCCACGATACAGCCCTTCCATGTGGAATTTATAATATCCAACCCGATTATGTGCTCCGGAAAGATAAGAGATTATGCTGGTTGCTCTGGAAAAAAGCTCCATATCAATATAAGTATCAATGGGTATTTTGTGTAATTTTTTTAAAACCGAAAGGGTGGAAAAGACAAATCGGGAGAAATTCGAGCAATCAATAGTAAGCACATTTTCTTTTGGTATCGCTTCTGTGATGTACACGCTTTCCTTATTCTCTTCAAAGATGAGGAAGTAGATATTGGAATCAGGAAAGAGCTCTTTAGTTTTTTGCAATGCAGAATAGGCAAGGATCGCCGATCCCATCTCTGATAATTCAACAAATAGGATATTTTTTGGTTGCAGCGGTTTCTGGAGTGAAGGTTTGAAAAGCGTGCGTATCTTATAAAGCACGGTGAAAAATGCACACATTGGAATTCCAAGCCATTTATCTATCTTTCGAATATGATCAACATCCATAAGTTTGATCCTTTTCAGTTGCTTCGACCACTTTCTCAACCTATGTGTATTTGGTCAAATTTATTTACAAAGATATTGCTTACATCAAATTTAACAATTATAGATTTATACAAAAAATGATCATGACGAAATGTAAAATTGTCTTTACAGACCTTGACGGTACTTTGCTCAGGCATGACAAAACCATGAGTGATGAAGATATTGCTATACTCGAAGAACTGGGTGAAAAGAAGATTGTTCGAGTTCTTGCGACAGGGAGATCTCTCTATTCTTTGAGCAGGATATTTGAAGACGATTTTCAACATTTTGATTATATCATTTTTTCCTGCGGCGTAGGCATCATGAACTGGAACACAAAAGAAATTCTCTGTTCCCATTTTCTTTCAAAGAATGAGATCAAGCGGGTTAGGGAAGCTCTTGATCTTCACCATATTGATTATATGATCCACAAGCCCGTGCCGGATAATCATAAATTCCATTATCAGAAATTCAGTACAGAGAATCATGATTTTGATCGTAGATTTTCCTATTATCAGGACTGCGGTTCGCCCCTCTCTTCAAACGAGACAAATTTAGAAAAGGCATCTCAGATAATTGCTGTTATTCCGGAGGATGTTGAGAAATTTGAGATCATAAGAAAATTATTACCTGGTCTGAAAGTTATCAGGACAACTTCACCCATTGACCATAAATCTCTTTGGATAGAGATATTCCCGAAAAATGTCTCAAAGGGGCATGCTGCCGAATGGTTATGTGAGCATCTCGACATCTCAAGAGAAGAAACATTTGGCATTGGAAATGATTATAATGACATCGAGCTTCTGGAGTGGACAGCATATAGTTATGTTGTGAAAAATGCGCCCGATGAGCTTAAAAATAGATATAAGACCACAGCATCAAATCAGTGCAGTGGTTTTTCAAAAGTGATAAGAGAAATTTTTTTATGACAAAGGATAGTAAAGAACAAAATGAGCGAGCAAAAGAGCTTGAAGTAGTTTTGGAACACAATTCTGAAAATCACTGGAGGTGGCGGATGCGTATGGTAAAAGCAAAAAGACTTGTTTTATAAGGTTTATTATGAAGAAATTATTTATCATTTTAATATTGATCTGCATTACTTTTACTCTAAATGCAGAAGTATTGAAGAATACCGAAATCGAGCTTATAGAAACACTCCTTGAACAAAATGATATGTCGCTTCAGTCTCTTAATTTTTTGAAAGACTGGGCGCGGGATACGAAATTCAAACTTCCGATCGTGGTCGATATTCTTAATAATCCACTCCAATTCCCAATATTTGTAGATCAAACTGAGGTGCTTTGCGAGAAGCATGATCCGTCTGAAATGATCTGCGAGTATGCAAATATATTATTTCAGGTAAATTGGATAGATTCTTTTGATGAAACCATTTTTGAAGAATATTTCACTCAAAACGTAAAAACGCCGAAGGATATTTTAGGATATGTAGAATATGTGTGGGAATTTGTAGATCATTTTTATCAGAAAGCATGGCAGCAATTATCTCATGAAGATAAAGATATGCTGCATTATCTCTCGTATTCACTCTGGCAGGAAGAGGAGGACTCCCTTCGCTACGATGAGTTTTATCAACTTCAAGGAATAACCGAGTATGACAGTCTGAGCATTGAGGATGATGTAATTCCAATCATTGAGAAGATAGATTTTCCTTTTTTGATGTATGCAGCAAACATTTCACAAAAGGGCTTTGATATACTTCAACAGAATTTGCCGCTCATCAGTTTTCAGAATGACAAAAAAATGATACACAATTCCTCTTTTGGTTTGATGTGTATTGGCACTCCACAAGCTGACAGATACGATAAACGTTTTTCTTTTATTCTTGATCCATCCGGAAATGATATGTATGCAGCACCAATAAAGACCGACTGGGAGCATCCTTTTTACTGGATTATAGATATGCAAGGTAATGATACCTATCGGAATGATATGATCGGAAATCTGTTCCACGTTTTTGCCGGAATAGGAATTTCCTATGATATAATGGGCGATGATGTTTATGCTGGAGATGACTACACACTCCGTTCTTTTTTGGGCTATCTTCTCGCTCATGACATTGATGGGAATGATATTTATAAAGGTGGCTTGAACAGCATAGCAGCAGCAACCTTCGGTTTAAATCTGCTTATTGATGAAAAGGGTTGTGATCACTATTCCACAACTGAGCTTGGAGAAGGATTTGCAGGTCCGCTCGCAGCAGGATTTCTTATCGATACCGATGGAAGCGATATGTATTATGCAGGCGGAAAGTATCTGCACGTTCCCCTTGCGCCATTTGATCATCGATCGCTGTCGCAGGGCTTTGGCTTCGGGGTACGTCCTTATCTTGGAGGTGGAATAGGAGTGCTTTATGACCGGCTTGGTAATGATGTCTACCAGGGAGCAGTGTACAGTCAGGCGGTTGCTTACTGGTATGCTCTCGGGATCATCATAGACAAGGCAGGAAATGATTTTTACTCTGCAGTGTATTATCCGCAGGGAAGCGGCATCCATCTTGCAGGCGGATTTCTGTATGATGAAGAGGGCGAGGATCATTACTATTCCAAGCATGGACCCGGGCAGGGAGCTGCACATGATTATGCGGTTGGCTATCTGATAGACAGAAAAGGAAATGATATTTATTCTATCGAGGGTGGAAACGGATTGGGGCTAACTAATTCCGTTGCACTGTTCCTCGATGCTTCAGGAAATGACAGATACGAGAGGAACGTATCCAGTAACTTTGGTTATGCTAATACTGCTCGAAATACTGGAAGTATAGGTATTTTTCTCGATACAGGAGGAAACGATATTTATCCAATATCATCAGACACAAGCGGATATCATGAAAAGTATCAAAATGATGCAAAGTGGTCTTATGGGACTTATGGCGTTGGCTGGGATACGCTCATGATTGTCGAAGAGGTAGCTGCGGTGGAAGAAAAAGCTGAAGAAGATGCTTCATCAGTAGATTCCCTTGCTTCAATTAAAGAGATCTTCTCGATCGCTTCTGAATGGGGAGTGGGAAGCAGCACGAAAAGAGTAGCAAAAGCTGCTGAAATTCTGTTGAACAGAGATGCCGAATCTTCGGAATATATCTTCGGGAACAAGCTCGATACAAAAGGTTCGCTTGAATACAGGGCAATCCTGAATTTTGCAAAAAAATCTTCTGAATTCGGTTCATACCTTCCACAAGCTCTTGCAAATGAGGATAGTGTTGTTGTGAAGAATGCACTCGCGCTTATCGGGGAACTTAGAGATTCGACTCTTATTGATACGCTGTCATTAATGCTGGATCAGAAAAAGTTTGTGTCCAGTGTGCTTTCTTCTCTTGGAAAGATGAAAACTGATAGTGCAGTTCAACTCCTTGAAAATTACATGAATTCATCTTCGGAGCGTATCCGTGTTATTGTTGCACGAGGATTTTTGCTTACAGACACACCACGAAGTATCGACCTTCTCAGGCAGATGAAAGATGATCCCTCATTCTTGATCAGAACGATGTATAAGTTAAAGAATAGCAAATTATAATCTAATAATTACCACAGAGAACACAGAGAAAATATTTTGAGATAAGGCTTCACCCGACTCAGCTTGAAAAGATGAGTCTTGTTCCCTATCTTTTGAAATAACGAGTCTGTTGTGAAGGGAATGATCCGGGATAGAATATAATATTCTTTCATTTCTTTGATCTGCGCAGATCAGTTAAATCCGCGTCCATCTGCGTTCTATCAAAAATGGTACCCCGGAGAGGATTCGAACCTCCGACCAACGGTTTAGGAAACCGCTGCTCTATCCATCTGAGCTACCGGGGCATGAGTGTACAAACGCAGAACTCAGGTTATAATGTCAATCTTATCTGCTGACAGAATGCTCTGCAATCCTTTCTCGGTATCCAGTATAAGCATACCATCTTTTGTAACACCTTTGACAATTCCCACAATTTGATTCTCACTCGAACAAATTAGCACTCTTTTATGTGCAAGGTAATGATGTTGATTGAAATACTCAACGAAATGGGGAAACCCTTTTTCATTGAAAAGATAAAAATTCTCTTCAAAGGTTTTTAAAATTACTTTTAGGAGCTTCTTTAAGACTAATTTTCTATTAGTTTCAATTAGAAGCGAGGTTGCAGTTTCTTTAAGATGATCGGGAATTTCTATGATATTACAGTCTATACCAATACCGATCACTGTGCCGTTTTTGTTGGAAGAAGTGAGAATTCCGCCGAGTTTTTTATTATTTACAAATATATCATTAGCCCACTTGATCGAAAAGGTGAGTTCAGGAAAGACAGAACTAAGAACCTTATGAATGACCACTCCTGTAAAAAGCGTTATAGATGAGTGAAATTTATTACAGGGAAATGCAAGAGTAAACCACAAACCACCGACCGGTGAGTACCAGATTCTCTCAAGTCTTCCGACTCCGTTTGTTTGCTCCCCAGCGCAAATAACGAAATTTTTTTGGAAAGTCGAGTCTTCCAAAAATTTGATGGCGAGCGCATTTGTTGATCCGACTTTTTTATAGAATTTTATCATAGGAAATAGCTCGATTTTCATGGTTCATTTATTGAATGTTATTCTTTTCTGGACAAGAAAAATCTGCTTTGTGCTTTAAGAAACTAGAACTATGGCAAATTCATTTTTTCAAAGATTATTTAAGAATCACTTAAAGCGTTTCATCAAATTCGGCATTGTTGGCGGAAGCGGCACAGTAGTGAATCTCGGTGTGCAGTATCTTCTTACTATTGCAGGTCTGCATTATATCTTTGCCGGAGTGATAGCAACTGAGATCTCTATTATCAATAATTTTCTACTCAATAATTTCTGGACCTGGCGGGATAATCCTGCAAAGACAAAGCGCAGCTTTGCCGCACGGCTTCTCAAATATAATTCTTCGATGATAATAACCGGCATCGCACAGAATCTGCTCATGATCTTCTTCACTGAAGTATTTATGATCAACGATCTGATCTCCAAATTCATTGCGATCGTTATTATCACAATTGTAAATTACGTGATACACTATTTCTGGACTTTTAAAGGTGAAACCGATGAAAAATAGGTTGAGTTACAACGAGAAAGCCATCATCTTCGTTGGTGCGTTGACCGTATTCAAACTCATTTACACGATCGGGCTTAATGTCATTCCCGATGAAGCATATTACTATCTCTGGGGTAAGAATCTTGCACTTTCATATTTTGATCATCCTCCGATGAT
The DNA here is from genome assembly GCA_000404785.1 of Cloacimonetes bacterium SCGC AAA252-N17. Lineage (GTDB taxonomy): Bacteria > Cloacimonadota > Cloacimonadia > JGIOTU-2 > JGIOTU-2 > Celaenobacter > Celaenobacter polaris. The sequence continues at coordinate 7,215 of ASNI01000010.1, read as the reverse complement.
AGGATGGTTTTTTGGTTTCCTTTCAGTATTTTTCAAGAGTGCTGAATTTGTAGTGCACCTGCAACCGATCTTACTTGGAGCTGGCACTTCTTTGTATGGTTATTTTCTTGGCAAGGAGATGTTCAACGAGAAGATAGGATTTACTTTTTTGGTGATGAGCAATATGACACTGCTTCTTTTTGCAGGCACGATAATTGCCACGCCGGACACTCCGATGATATTCTTCCTGACCGCAGGTATATTTCACTTTCACAGAGCGTACAGAAATGGAAAATGGCTTCAATGGATACTTGCCGGAGTATTTTTCGGATGTGCGCTGCTTTCCAAATATGTAGCAGTTTTGATCTTTCCTGCACTATTACTGTTTTTGATATTCACGCCCGAACGCACATGGTTGAAATGCATCAAACCGTATATTGCATTAGCAATTTCCTTTATTGTATTTCTTCCTGTGGTGATCTGGAATGCACAGCATGAATGGCTTTCTTTTTCATTTCAATTGAAACACGGAGTTGGTGGATCTTTTCCAAACTGGCAGAAGCTTGGCGATTTTCTCGGAGGGCAGGCAGGCATTGTCGGTCCACTTTTGTTTGTCATTTTCATCATTGCAATGATAAAAATAATTGCTGAGTGGAAGTATCATTCAAAGGAAGTGAAATTACTTTTCTTCCTCGCTATCGTGTTTTTTGGATTTTTCCTTTTATCGTCCATGCAGAAGAAGGTGGAAGCGAACTGGGCTGCCTTTGCCTACATCCCGGGAATGCTAATGGTAACATATCTTTATTTGCGGCGCTGGCAGGTACATGTCGGCTGGAGAATTACTTGGGTGGTCAACTGGTTTCTGCTTATCATTGTGCTTGTGATTGTGCTCGTTCAGGTGTATGTGCCGATTATTCCTGTTAAGTATGATCCCACCGACCAGTTTTACGGCTGGAAACAGCTTGGATGCGATGCAGCACTCATAATTGAAGATTATCCCGATTTAATCCCTGCAGCAAACAGGCACCAGATGGCAAGCGAGCTCATTATATATTCCAAACACGATTTTGTGTGCTTTGATCTCGGAAATCGAATTCATCAATTTACTTTGTGGAGAAATGACGAGGATTTGATCGGGAAGGATTTTCTGATTTTTGATCAATCAAAGAAGCTCAATACCTCGATCATTAACAGTTTTGAGAATATTGAATATATTACCTCGATACCGCGTTTTCGAGGGACGAAATTATTACAAGTAGTGAGGATCTATAAAGCTGAAAATTTTCATGGCGAAGAGTGAGGACTCGAAGAGCGATCCGCCTTTATTTCATTACGGCGTGACGGAAGATCGAAGAGAGATAATTAATTTCTCTTGTCATTCTTGAGCACATTCGCTTTGCTCAGTATAAACCATGTGCTGAGCGTAGCGAATGCATCTGCGAAGAATCTATTTAGTAAAACAACGTGATCCAAAACCATTAACTGAGCAGTCATGGACCAATCCATGACTGGCATTACTTCAGTGCAGGATGAACCTGCTCCTATCCCTTTCTCATTGGTGTAGAGACGGGTTTATCCCATCGGAGTGCGATTGCGCTCTGATCCGCTGGCGGAGAAGTCCAGTGCCGAATTATCGAGGAGATGAGCGAGGGTGAGATAAACAAGTTGACAAAAAGGTGAAGGAATTGAATAAATGATTAAGAATTGATGTATTAGTTATAAAATTTATTTAAAAAGAATATGGAATTTTAAGCAGTATAATATCCATTAGACTGCTTGTATTTATTGAAGGAATTTAAATGAAAAAAATTATTTTAATATTAGTATTTTTTACGTTTGGTGGAATTTCTTTGTATTCAACATCTCAAAGTATATCAGAAAACTTAAATCCAAACTTTGATTTTTCCAGTTTAGAGCAATTCTGGGAAATAGTAGATACATTAAAATCTGATAAAGATCCAACAACTGAGCAGTGGGATAGTTTAATCACAACTCCGGGTTATGCAACTCTTATTGGTCGTGAGATTTCCAGAAAATCTTTTGTGAAGATTCTTAAATTATCATATATGCCTTCTAAATCGAAAGAGTTAGAAAAGACATTATCCTCAGACAAAAATTCTGGGCGAGTTAAAATGATGCTTAATACTTTTGTAAAAGTTGATGACATGAGGGATAAAATAAAAAGTAAGGTACAGGAATTAAAAGAATTTCCTTTTACTGAGAAAGCAGTAGAAGAAGCACTTAAATATCTTCCTGAAAATAAGGTTAAAGAATATCCACCAGTTTCCTTTCTGATTTGGGGGTTAGGATCACGAGGCTATTCCCCAGTAATAATAACAATGGAAGATGTAGTTGAGATAACTAACGATTTAATTACTACGGATATTCAAAAAAAAATTGAAAGAAGCGGCTTTACCAAAAATAGAATGCTCATTTTAGGTATGGGGCATGAATTTTTTCATTTCTATCGTGACAAAAAATTAGAATTTGAATTCCCTGATTATGAAAATTCTGACTACGATATTATCTGGACAATAAATCAAATAGAAAATGAAGGTATTGCCGACCAAATAAATATAAGACAATTATTTATAGATAGTGATTTTTTATATGATACGGAATATCCAGAGATGATCCATCAGGAGCAGAAAGAACAACCCAAACTTCTTCAAAAACTTGATAGTCTATTTACAGAAATATATGAAAAACCAGAGACCAAAGAGGAATTAGGTGAGAAGATAAGAATGATGGTTCCGAGATCAGGTCATCCAACAGGATTTTATATGGCAAATCTTATTATTGAAAAATTTGGTAAAGAACCACTGATAAATGTCGTGCGGAATCCTTTTGCTTTTTTTTACCTATATAACAAGGCAGCTAAAAAAGATGGTAAAGCTCCAATATTTTCAGATAAGTCAATCAATTTTATTAAAACTTTAGAAATAAAATATTCTAAGAGTCTAAAATAACCAAGAATGTTAATCAATATTACTGTTACAAGCAGTCTAACCACCGCTTCACTTGACAGAAACACAGACAGGATTTGGAACTTTCAGTTTGGTGGGCATTTAAAAGTTTATTTGGAGAATTTATAGTTTATCTGCATTTGCGTTTCTGCAGGTGAGCTTTTCCATTAAAAGAATGAGAGAAGGAACCGATGATCACGTTCGCTCAATACTACCATAAATACCTTGGCATCGATCCTGAAGGATTGAAATTAGAACATCAAGTCTTTCCCTGTGAGAGGAGAGCCAAGCCATTTGGTTTCTTCTATACATATCATCTAATCTCAACAGTAATTGATGGAAGTGTGGTATTCTCTATTTCTCCAAAGCTTGCTCCTGCATTCGATTCTCAGCGTAAAGCCTTATCGGATAATATCGTTAATGAGGAATTACTGAGAATGATCGATGATACTTTCTTTGATTTTCTTCCAGCTTTGCTTTATAGCACCAGAATTATGACGCGATCAACACTGGATCAAGAAGATTTAATCAAACAGGAAAACAGGGTCCGAGTCGAAACGCTATCTGAATCGGACAAGGATAAATTCATTTCGCAATGCGTAGGTAGAGGGCAGAGATTTGCTGAGTATTTATGGAACGCAAGAGTAGAAACAGTTCGTGCTGGCAGGTACTTCACGATCTTTGAAAATAATGAAATCGCCTCTTCGGCATACATATCGGATATTGATTATCAGGGCGCAAATATTGTAGTAAGTACAGGTACTAAATTCAGGAACAAAGGATATGGAAAAGCTGCTGTTAAGTATGCATCTGAATGGTGCTTCTCTCATGGATACCGACCGATTTATTTGGCAGATATGAAAAATGTACCATCAGTTAAGCTGGCTGAGAGTTTAGGGTTCAGAGAGATGTCGCAAGAAGTTGTCGTATCATCATATCATGAAATAAAATTTTAACAAGTGCATGCAACCGACAGGCAAAGCTTATGGCTGATGCTTGAGTGTTGTACGAAAAAATAAAGGAGTAAAATGAAAACTAAATTAATTTGCATGTCAGTAATTATGATAGTTATTTGCTTATTCTCTTCTTCTACTTATGCGAATATAAATGAAGATTTGCAAACAGTTGTAAAAGGGAACAGCGATTTTTGTTTTGACTTGTATCAAGAACTCAAAGGAGAAGAGGGGAATTTATTCTTTTCACCCTATAGTATTTCAACCGCACTTGCCATGACCTATGCTGGTGCACGGGGAGAAACCGAAAAACAAATGGCACAGGTCTTGCATTTTCCGCTCACGCAGGAAAGTATGCATCCGGCGTTTTCAAAACTCCAGTCCGATTTGAATGCCATTCAAAATAAAGGGGATGTCCAAATAAGTATAGCTAACTCCCTGTGGGCGCAAAAAAGTTATAAATTCCTGGATTCTTTCATCGATCTGAACAAAAAATACTATGGCGCCGGCTTGTATTTTGTTGATTTTATCACAAAGAGAGAAGCTGCACGAAAGCAAATAAATAACTGGGTGGAAAAGAAAACTCATGACAAGATCAAAGAATTGATAAAACCGCCAATGCTCAATTCGTTAACAACATTGGTTCTGTGTAATGCAATCTATTTTAAGGGAGACTGGCTCAGTCAATTCGACAAAGCGAAAACTTTTAATCGAGACTTCCATGTTTCCCCTAACACAACAATACTTGTTCCCATGATGTATCAACAAACACGACTTAAATATAAATGTTTTGGTGAGTTTTGCGCATTAGAATTGCCCTATGAAGGTAATGATCTATCCATGATCATATTCCTACCAAACGAAGATGATGGTTTGTTGGAATTTGAAGATCATTTAACTGCCGATTCAGTTCATGTCTGGATAGATGAGTTAATGAAAATGGATGAAGGTCTGGTTATGGTTAATATGCCAAAGTTTAAAACTATCAGCGAATTTGAATTATCCAGAACACTTTATGATATGGGAATGCCTGATGCGTTTTCACTCCCACCTACAGATTTTTCCGGAATGACCGGCGTGAAAGACCTATTTATAAGTAAGATTGTTCACAAAGCGTATGTAGAAGTTAATGAAGAAGGCACTGAAGCTGCAGCCGCAACAGCAGTCGTTATGAAAAGGGGCGGGCGTCATGAAACTATATCAATTTTTCGAGCAGACCACCCATTTATATTTTTGATCCGTGAAAACCAAACAGGAAGTATTTTATTTATTGGCAGAATTGTTGATCCGACAGAGTAATAAAAACATACAATATACCAATCCATGTATATGTTATTTCGGTGCAGGATGAACCTGCACCTACCCCTTTCTTATTGGGGTAGAGACGGGTTTATCCCGTCGGAGGGTGATTGCATTCTGATCCGCTGACAAGCATAGAAGTCCAGACTTGAATTATCTGTGCGATGAGGAAGGATAGAATAAACAATTTGACAAAGAGGAGAGGGAATTGAATAAACGATTAAGAATTGAATTGAGGACTGTTTTTATAATGAAGTTGAATGGAAATAGATGTGGGTTTAATGTCAAATGTTAATTTTTTAGATTAAGAATTATTGATGGCGAGAATTAATTATTTAAGAAGATATTGGATTATAAGCAGTATAAGACTTGTTAGGTTTTTCGGAAATTCTTTTGATTTATATAGACGTGGATATAAAAGTAGGTTTTGAAGTCAATGTGAGTATCTTGTTTGGATTAGGGGTAAGTTTCAAGGCTTTAGTAAATAAAACAGCGGAGATGCTTATGAATAATTCATTCGTAATTCTTACATGCGTTTGGTGTGTGGTGGCGTTTCTGCGAGGCCTTGGTGGAACACCTCTAATCCAGACGAGAGATTATCATTTGAAAGTATTACCTACTTCATCCATGAGAAACGCAGTGAGGGGTTCAATTCCCCTCCCTCGCACCAATCTTTTGACTGTTATCAATGGAATTATTGGTGTTGAAGGCTAATTATTTAAGAAAATTTGGGGTTATAAGCAGTAGAATGTATGTTAGAGTGTTAAGATTAATATAGCCACTACGGAGATAATTAATGGACAGGCAATTATTCTTTTATGATAATGATATTTCAATAATTAATTCGAACAAGTTATTTACATTTTTAAAGTATTTTAACTTAAAAAGGCTGAATATCTCAAAAGAATTAGTAACAGTCTTTAGCTTACAAGATTACATTGAATTAATTAAAGAAAAGTCGAATCTTTATGAATATATTGTTTTCATACAGGAATCCAATAATAATCATGTAATCTTTTTAAACGATGAAAAAAAGTTACAAGAAGTTAAGTTTTTAAAAGATAATTTATATTTTACGACTCAAGTTGAAATAATAGCCAATATTGATTTAATTGGTCCCGCGAGAAAATTCTTTCTTCGAAATCAATTTCTTAAAAATAATAATGACCCGAATTTAAAAATGTATATTGATAAATCTAAAGACATAATTATTTCTAAGCTACTAAATGTTGAAGATGATGTACACAAAACTTTATCTCAGGGTAAAATTTTTTTGATGAGATTCGTTAATAATATGTCATACCTATTAGGTGCAGGCATGAATATTAGAAAATTTTCTTGTAGTGAGAAGAACAAAACTGGCATTTCTTATTATGTTGGCGAAACAGAACAAGCTATTAAACCTATTGATGTTAACCAAATTTATAAATTAAATGAAATTACTAAAAAAAATGAAAAGCTATATAATGCTTTTGAAGGCTTAAATAAATCATTAACATCTATTACAACGGAACAATCATTAATTGTTTTATGGTCAACAATAGAAACATTGTTTAATGAACCATCTGTCAGTTTATTTGATATAACCGAAATGGGATTAATTGTCTCGTTTATTGGTAGAGAAATTAACAAAGATAAAGCTAAAATAGTGAAGGAGCAATTACCAAATCTTAAATCTAAAACAAGGAATGAAGTAATAATTGGAAATATTTTAAAATTAGATGAATTTTATAAATATGAAGTAATATCTCAAATTATTAGAAGAGCAGCAGCTAATAGAGGAAAATGTTCTCATACTCTAAAAACAAATAAAGAAAAGAATGAAGTTACCCGGAATATAAAGGAATTAAAAAAAATAATTAATGAGTTTACTATAAAAACCCTTGAAATATAATTGAGTAATTACTTTACACATAATTACCAACAGACATTAGTGTGTTCATAGAAGTAATAATTATTAAGGAAATAATTATGTTTAAAACTAATTCAAACCATATTCAACAAGATATATTTGGTTA
>ASNI01000009.1 GCA_000404785.1 Cloacimonetes bacterium SCGC AAA252-N17 | reverse complement strand
CAACAAACTTATCCTTTTTTGTAAGTTTGTTGCAATAAAAACTTGAACCTAAGTAATTAAAAGTGGAAATTTATTAATTATTAAACTGATAGATAATAATATTATTGCATCGTCAGATGTTTTGTTACTCTTATCAGAAATAAGAAAAACTCAATTTTTATCAAACCATGTAGTACTTTATGTTATTTCCGGAATCATTACAATTGGTGTAATTATCCATCAATTGAATATTCAAAATGATAGAAAGACAGATAAATTTTGTTATTGGTGGGATTGGGGAGTCAGTAGATTTGCTTGTATAATTCGGATTTTCATGATTGCAGTAGATTATTTTCTTATATGGTTGATTAGTCTCAAAACTCTTATTATAATATATTTTATCTACAAGTTGGGAAACAGTAAAATTCTAATCTATAATTATTTTAATCAAGCTAATTTTGGTGGATTTTCATATTTCACTAATTTAATTGGTAATATAATATTATTCTTTTCTATTTTAGTGTTTTTTTCAATATTTGCATGGATTTTCCATAAGGAACAATTACAGTACAAATTTACAGATAAATTTTTGTGGTGGATTTATCCTATAATTTTAATTTTTTTAACTCTTATTCCTTTACAACCAATTCATAAAATAATGCACACCACAAAATATGAGTTGATTGAAAAAAATAATGCTGAAATTTCAAATTTCAACACAAAAATTAATGATATTATCTCAAAAAACAAATTATATAATAAAAATACTTCAGGCGAAATTAACACCAACCTAAATTATGTAAATTATTTATACAAAAGATACGAATACTTCAGGCAATTACATGAATGGCCATTTAAAACAAAAACAATCTCTATTATAATACTTTATATTTTAACACCTTTACTAATATCATTAGTAGCTCAATTAATTCTTGAAAAAAGACATAAAGAGTAGCTAAGTTAAAAGCTGAGAATGCCATTCTCGCCTTCTTTTTTTAAACATTCGAGGTGTCATGGACCATTCCATGACACACAACAAACAGTCAGGGGGTGGTCCCTGACTGCTCAGATATCGAAATCTTGAGACATGCCTGCCAGGGCGGAGCGGAGCGTAGACTGGTCGGAGAGCATGTCTTAAGTTGAAGGACAAAATAATTATCCCAAAGGTGAGAATTGCCACTCTCACCTTCTTTTTTTTACATATAAAACATTGTCACACTGAGCTTGTCGAAGTGTGAAGAGTGTGCAGTCTTCGACAGGCTCAGACTGACAATATCAATCACAAGGAGTGGTCCCTGACTGCTCAGATAAAGACTTGAATCGCAGCAAATGCAATGACCTGTGAAATAAAAACAGATTTCGCGGGTTAAAAGTGTGATTCGAGGATTGGCACATTCTCGCTTCATGCTTCGCCACGAAGCAAGTCTGATCATGAAACTTGAGACATGTCGGAGAGCATGTCTTAAGTTGAGTAGTTTTCGAATCACTTATCACAAGCTCTGCGATCCGTCTCCGATACACTTCAGTCTTCGCTACGCTACGCCCCGACAGGACGACGTGACCTGTCCAGTCTTCGTCCCGCAGGTCGGGACTACGCCTTGGCAAGCTTGTGACAAAATAATTCTTTTTGGAGTGAATTCGCCAGCTGGCGGATGCGAAGGCATTCCCAACTTAAGCCGACGGAGTCGGCTACTCCAAACAAAAAAGATTGTCATTACCGAAAAGCTTGTCCTCGCGAAGGTAGGGAATCGGGAATCCAGTTTTTATTAATAGAGCTTTTCGCTTATCTCTATTGCAATGTAAAAACCGTTGAAACTTTGGGTGATAACGACAAAGTTCTGAAAAATCTGCAAAAGCCGCAGAATTGGGACATAAGAAAGCAAGGCAGATCATTAATGAAGTGAATAAGCTGATAAATTAATCTTTATAGATAGTCTTCAATAGCTTCTAATATTTTACTTAAAATAGTATCTCTATTATTGGCAGTTACTTCAAAAATTATTACATCTTTTCTCTGTTTCAGTTCTTTTGTCAGCTCGCAGTCTATCTTTTTTATCGTAGCAAGCAAGGGTTTTTCAGAATCAAATACTGTTCTCAGCATATAACAAAATTTCGGACTGAACATCTCCATTCTGCCTATTTCATCGATCACGATCAGGTCGGCATTTTTCATAGCTCTCTCCATTGCAGGAATGCCGATCTTTTCGAAGCCATCGATATTCACACCATATTTATTCACACGATAAGGAGAGTTCGATTTATCTGAAGCCATAACCATTTGGTTGCCATCAAAATCTGTGATATAAAAACCTGTACGTCTGCCATTCTCTCGCATTTCATGTGTGTAAAATCCGTCTATCTTACATGAGAGCTGCTTTATTATCTTATTAACAAGAGTGGTTTTACCCACTCTGGGATATCCTGTGATCAGTATGTTTTTCTGCATGAGTAATATCCTAATATTTTCTGTAAAATTAGCAAGAAAATCATTTTATTCCCACATTATATGAAATGAATTGAACATCAAATAGTGTTACATTTTATATAAAGCTTGATTGATTTTTTATAATAAAGAGGATTTTATTTTCTATATATGACATTGAAAATGGAGAAGTAAGAATGAACAAAAAATTATCAGCACTAATAATATTTGTTACCTCTATCTTGATAACATCATGCACCTGCCCCTATTGTGAAAAACTGGAGTACGTGGGCACACGAACAACCATCGAAGGTGAAGTACAAAAAAAAGCTCTGGAATTAAGCAAAAAATCAAATCTTCAAGAGGAGGATATTATTGTAGCACTTGTTACACTTTTATCTGAAAATACACGCATTTTCGGAGCTGCCTATGCTACTGCACCATATAATGAGAATATGGAGTTCATCGAAACCTACTATGTTTTTCGAGAAGGTAATAAAACAGAAACAAAGCATGACAAGGCATACAATTTCATGACATCTGTGAACAGTAACTGGTATAAAAAACCCTATCTGCATAAAAAAGCAATGTGGAGTATTCCCTATTATGATGTTGGTGGATCAGGAGAAAAATACTATCTGACCACCTACTCATATCCTGTTATTGAAAACAGCGAAGTAAAATTTATATTTACTGCAGACTATCTGTTGAATATTAAAGAATAATTCGTTAATAAACTTGACTCAATTTTTAACAAATAATACAAACTCAAATATATGTTTTCGTTGATCGATTTTGTTGCGTTTCATGATTGATCATCGAATAAAAGGAAAAGGAGATTTATATGTTTTAAAAAGGGCTCGCAGTTTTACTATTTTTTATTCTTGTATTTTCATCATTATGTGCTAAGGATGAAGTTACAGAAGTTCAGGAAGTTTGGACGATCCGTAACAATACCTGGCTTCTCTGGGAGAGCTATCAATCAAAGGGTGAACCAGAGATCGAACTGAAACAAGTATGGAAGGGTACAAAAGTAACTCCTTTAGCATCCTTTGCTTCATGTTTTAAAGTAAAATTACCCTCAGAAGAATACGGATTTATCAAATTTGACGATATCGAGGAAATCTATTGGGTAGAGAATGTTGACTCAATCAAATTTTATTATGGACTGAAATGGGGCACAGGAGATTATGAAATACTTCCTCCCGGCACCCGAGCATACAGACTTGAAATTCTTGATAATGGTGGCATCTACAAAGTCCGCCTTAAGGATGGGAGGGTTGGTACAGTTATCAAGCACTATATGCGTTCACCATATTTCAGAACTTTTCCAGAAGTTAATCATAAATTTGTCAGGATCTATCCTTTCAAAAAACTCCAGAATAAGCTTATCGGTAAAACCCAGGAAAAAGCAATCAACTACATCGGACCAGCCAGTGCATTTGTATATACGAATAATGCAAAAACTGCTTCCGAGCTCTACTTCCGATATGTGATCGGAGTGCAAGATAAAATGCGTCACAAAGGACTGAAAATATCATATGATGGTAACGTTGCGAATGAGATAACACTTCTCGGTTCTGCCAAGAAATCAATTGCAGAAAAACTTCCCCTTGCAGGATTGATAAGAAAGATCAATTTAAACTGGCTGTCGAACAAGAAAAGTGCTTACTATGAAAAAGATGGTGAGAGCTGGTGGTCAAAATTCAAAAAGAAAAATTTCTTAACCAAAGTTGTCGGCTTCATCGTCTCTATAATTTTATTGTTTCTTTTCTTCTCAATACCTCAATTCATATCCTGGCCCTTCAGGCGGCTGATCATCGCTATCAAACCGATGGGAAATGGATTGGTAAAATTTTTCAACTTCATCCTGCTTACTGCATTTATGTATTTCTTCTACCTTGTGCTGACCCTTTATATTATTCTTGATCAGTTTCTTGTTATCGCTATATTTACTCTTATTCCATGGTATATTTTCGCGAGCTGGAACAATAAAAACGTAAACTACAACCGCTGTCCAAACTGCCATACTATGTGGAGCGCTGCAGATAAAGGCAGCACTCATACTGGCACAGAAGAATCAACAGCTTGGAAAGCACGTGACGTTTATACAGGTACTTCAACTTCTGGTAATGTTGAAACAAAACATTATAATCGGCACTGGGATGAAGATATTACAACCACAGAGAATTATCTCGACCATAGAAAATGCCAGATGTGCGGATATGAATGGGATGTTCATCGTGCCGAAACGGGTAAACATACAGTAAGACATTAAAAATATCTCATTAAATAAAAAGGGCAGTGAAAATTAATTTATTGCCCTTAAATTTTTTTGCTATTCTGCACCTAAGTATATAAAGATTTGTGAAGTAAAATAAAAAGGGCAGTGAAGTGATTGGCTGCGACCTACTCTTCCACACAGTCTCCCATGCAGTACCATCAGCGCACGTGTGCTTAACTTCTGTGTTCGGGATGGGAACAGGTGTTTCCACACTGCTATAACAACCAATCATTTCACTGCCCATATCAAAATAGGTAGTGATTAAAGTAAGAGATAAAAAGAGAAAAAGTAAGGCTTCGACTAATTAGTATTACTCGGCTAAATACATTGCTGTACTTACACCTGTAACCTATCAACCTTGTCGTCTACAAGGAGTCTAAAAGATGTCTAATCTTGGAGTTGGCTTCCCGCTTATATGCTTTCAGCAGTTATCCATTCCAGACATAGCTATACGGCAATGCAACTGGCGTCACAACCGTTACACCAGAGGTCTGTCCACATTGGTCCTCTCGTACTAAATGCGGATCTCCTCAAACATCTCACGCCCACGAAGGATAGGGACCGAACTGTCTCACGACGTTCTGAACCCAGCTCGCGTACCACTTTAAATGGCGAACAGCCATACCCTTGGGACCTTCTTCAGCCCCAGGATGTGATGAGCCGACATCGAGGTGCCAAACAGCGCCGTCGCTATGGACGCTCGGGCGCTATCAGCCTGTTATCCCCGGAGTACCTTTTATCCGTTGAGCTATCCCCCTTCCATGCGGTGGGATAGGATCACTAAGACCTGCTTTCGCATCTGCTTGACCCGTCGGTCTTGCAGTTAAGCTCCCTTATGCCTTTACACTCTACGCGTGGTTACCAATCACGCTGAGGGAACCTTTGTACGCCTCCGTTACATTTTAGGAGGCGACCGCCCCAGTCAAACTGCCCTTCAGACACTGTCCTCATACCTCATAAAGGCACGAGTTAGTATTCCAATATTATTAGGGTGGTATTTCAACGTTGGCTCCACCTCGACTAGCGTCGAAGCTTCAAAGCCTCCCACCTATCCTACACAAACAACACCAAAATACAATATCAAAATGCAGTAAAGGTTCACGGGGTCTTTCCGTCCTTTCGCGGGTAGGCGGCATCTTCACCGCCACTGCAATTTCACCGAGTCCCTGGTTGAGACAGCGCCCAAGTCGTTACACCATTCGTGCAGGTCGGAACTTACCCGACAAGGAATTTCGCTACCTTAGGACAATTATAGTTATTGCCGCCGTTTACCGGGGCTTCATTTCTGACCTTCGCCAATATCGAAACGATACGAGCTAAGCCATCCATTTAACCTTCCGGCACCGGGCAGGTGTCAGTCCATATACGTGGTATTACTACTTTGCATAGACCTGTGTTTTTGATAAACAGTCGCTTGGGCCTCTTCACTGCGACCATCGAAAGCTCGAAGAGCGAGTCCTTTCACCTTCAATGGCACCCCTTCTTCCGAAGTTACGGGGCTATTTTGCCGAGTTCCTTAACCAGAGTTATCTCGAGCACCTTAGGATACTCTCCTCGTCTACCTGAGTCGGTTTGCGGTACGGACCGATATAGAGTTAACGTTTAGAGATTATTTCTTGGCAGCTTTATAGAGGAACTTCTGCCACTTATGTGGCTCGTATTCGCTTCTCGGTTATAGATGAGTGGATTTTCCTGCTCATCCAACCTACCAGCTTAAAACTGGGCGTCCAACACCAGTCTTCCTCGCATAACTGCGTCATCCCATCACTGTCTATATCGGGTAGCAGAATTTTGACTGCTTTCCCATCGACTACGCCTTTCGGCCTCGCCTTAGGGTCCGACTAACCCTGAGCAGATTAACTTTACTCAGGAAACCTTAGACTTACGGTGTCTCGGTTTCTCACCGAGATTCTCACTACTCATGCCGGCATAATCTCTTCTGATAGCTCCAGCATACCTTCCGGTACACCTTCGCAGCCTTACAGAATGCTCTTCTACCACTTTCCGATTACTCGGAAAATCCATAGCTTCGGTAATACACTTAGTCCCGATCATCTTCGGTGCAAAACCACTCGACCAGTGAGCTATTACGCACTCTTTAAATGAATGGCTGCTTCTAAGCCAACATCCTGGCTGTTTTTGCAATTTAACATCCTTTGTCACTCAGTGTATATTTAGGGACCTTAGCTGATGGTCTGGGGTGTTTCCCTTTCGCCTACGGAGCTTATCCCCCGCAGACTGACTCCCATGCATCAATTAACGGCATTCTTAGTTTGAGTGGGGTTGGTAGCCTTTTAGGGCCCCTAGCCCAATCAGTGCTTTACCTCCGTTAATCTAACATGAGGCCCTGCCTAAACAGATTTCGAAGAGAACCAGATATCTCTGAGTTTGTTTGGCCTTTCACCCCTACCCACAGCTCATCCAATGACTTTTCAACGTCAACTGGTTCGGTCCTCCAGCTTGTGTTACCAAGCCTTCAACCTGGCCATGAGTAGATCACTCAGTTTCGGGTCTACTCCTGACAACTTAACGCCCTATTCAGACTCGCTTTCGCTTTGGCTACGGACCTATAGCCCTTAACCTTGCTGCCAAAAGTAACTCGCCGGCTCATTATACAAAAGGCACGCCGTCATCCCCTTAATGTGCAAGCACAAAAAGAAGACTTCGACTGATCATATGCAATCGGTTTCAGGTACTATTTCACTCCCCTCACGGGGTACTTTTCACCTTTCCCTCACGGTACTTGTTCGCTATCGGTAGTTAGATTATATTTAGCCTTACGAGATGGTCCTCGCAAATTCAGACAAGATTCCTAGTGTCCCGTCCTACTCGGGTGTCCAATTGTTGCGCTTTCATCATTTCGCCTACGGGGCTATCACCCTCTATGGCCTACCTTTCCAGAGTAGTTTGACTATGACTCCAGCGAAACGCGGCTTGGATCCCACGACCCCCCGATAAATCGGGGTTTAGGCTATTCCCATTTCGCTCGCCGCTACTAAGGGAATCGCGGTTGCTTTCTTTTCCTGCAGGTACTAAGATGTTTCAGTTCCCTGCGTACGGCTCAGACTTCCTATTTTATTCAGAAGAATGATATCCCGACATAACTCGGGATGGGTTTCCCCATTCGGAAATCCCCGGATCTAAGCTTGCTTACAGCTCCCCGAGGCATATCGCAGTTGGCCACGTCCTTCGTCCCTATCTAACTCCAAGGCATCCACCGATTGCACTTATTGCCTTACTTAATTTTCAATAAGATACTCTCTTACTTTAATACACTACTATATGTTTTGAAAAGAACAAAAAATACTGGTGGAGGATGACGGGTTCGAACCGACGACCTCCGCCGTGCAAGAGCGGCGCTCTCCCAACTGAGCTAATCCCCCAGCGAGAATATTGAGTATTGTGCTACCGCTCAGTAATGGTGGGCCTGGGTGGACTCGAACCACCGACCCCCGCCTTATCAGAGCGGTGCTCTGACCAACTGAGCTACAAGCCCTTTTCACATTTATAAAAGATAAGGGTGTATACATAAAGTTTCTCCTTAGAAAGGAGGTGATCCAGCCGCACCTTCCGGTACGGCTACCTTGTTACGACTTAGTCCCCCTCGCTGACCATACCTTCGTCGGCTGCTATCCTTACGGATTCGCTCACCAGCTTCGGGTACAATCAACTCGGTTGACTTGACGGGCGGTGTGTACAAACCCCGGGAACGTATTCACCGCGACCTGCTGATCCGCGATTACTAGCGATTCCAACTTCATGGAGTCGAGTTGCAGACTCCAATCCGAACTGAGGTCGGCTTTTTGAGATTAGCATGACATCGCTGTTTAGCGGCTCTTTGTACCGACCATTGTAGCACGTTTGTAGCCCTGGGCATAAGGACCATGATGACTTGACATCATCCCCACCTTCCTCCAAGTTGTCACCTTGGCAGTATTCTTAGAGTCCCCAACTTAATGATGGTAACTAAGAACAGGGGTTGCGCTCGTTGCGGGACTTAACCCAACATCTCACGACACGAGCTGACGACAGCCATGCAGCACCTGTCACCGAGTTCCCCCGAAGGGGCACAACCTGCTTTCACAGGTCTTCTCGGGAAGTCAAGCCCAGGTAAGGTTCTTCGCGTTGCATCGAATTGAACAACATGCTCCACCGCTTGTGCGGGGTCCCGTCAATTCCTTTGAGTTTCAATCTTGCGATCGTACTCCCCAGGCGGATCACTTAATGCGTTAACTTCGACACTGATGATTTTTTTTACTCACCAACATCTAGTGATCATCGTTTACTGTGTGGACTACCAGGGTATCTAATCCTGTTTGCTACCCACACCTTCGCTATTCAGCGTCAGTAACTGCCCAGAAGGCTGCCTTCGCTTTTGGTATTCTTCCTGATATCTGCGCATTCCACCGCTACTCCAGGAATTCTGCCTTCCTCTACAGTACTCTATCTAACCAGTATTACATGCAGGACCACAGTTGAGCCGTGGAATTTAACATATAACTTAATTAGCCGCCTACTAGCCCTTTACGCCTAGTAAATCCGGACAACGCTCGCTCCTTCCGTATTACCGCGGCTGCTGGCACGGAGTTAGCCGGAGCTTATTCCTATAATAATATCCGTCTCAATAAGCTATTAACCTAAAGAGCTTTTATCTCATAGAAAAGTGCTTTACATCCCGAAGGAATTAGTCGCACACACGGCGTCGCACTATCAGGGTTTCCCCCATTGTAGACTATTCTCGACTGCTGCCTCCCGTAGGAGTCTGGGCCGTATCTCAATCCCAGTGTGGCCGGTCACCCGTTAAGGTCGGCTACACATCATCGCCTTGGTAGGCCATTACCCTACCAACAAGCTAATATGACGCAGGCTCATCTCATAGCGGCAGCTTGTAAACAGAGGCCACCTTTGTTTCGAAAAACATATCCGGTATTACCCCCGGTTTCCCGGGGCTATCCCAGTCTATGAGGCAGATACCTACGCGTTACTCACCCGTTCGCCACTGTACTTTCCCCCGCAAGCGGGGAATTTCTCGTTCGACTTGCATGCCTAATCCACGCCGTCAGCGTTCGTCCTGAGCCAGGATCAAACTCTCCATTATTTGTGTTTTTAATTTACTATTTTTTGCGTAACTAATTGCTTAGTTGCTTACGAATATGTATACACCCTATGTGTTTTTAAAGAACGTGTTGCAGAGTCCACGACACGACAATTTTCGTGTCAAGCATTTTGTAATAAACAATATAATTTATTTATTATCGATGTCAATAACATATTTGATACTTCTCGCAAAGTGCCACTACTACACTATCTTCTCTCTGCCACCAATATATTTTCTCAATACTTCAGGGACAATTATCTCACCCTTCTTTGTTTGATTATTTTCTAAAAGAGCGATCATCGTTCGGGGTGTCGCAATCCCGGAACCATTCAAAGTGTGAACATAATGCACTTTCCCATCTTGGGATGAACGGAACCGAATTTGCGCTCGCCTGGATTGGAAGTCAATAAAATTCGAACATGAACTCACTTCCAGGTATTTTCCCAACCCGGCAGACCATACTTCAATGTCATAACACTTGTACGCTGCAAAGCTCAAATCACCGCTGCAAAGCTGCATAACACGATACGGCAAACCCAATTGTTGCAAAACTGCCTCAGCTTGAGACAGTATTTCCTGCAATGCTTCTTCAGAATTTTCGGGTTTCACGAACTGCACAAGCTCAACTTTATTGAACTGATGAACACGCTGCAAGCCCTTTGTGTCTTTTCCGTAAGAACCAGCCTCTCTTCGGAAGCATGGAGTGTATGTAGTATATTTAATAGGAAGCTGATCATCCTGCAAGATCTCATCCTGATGAAGATTTGTAAGAGGTACTTCGCCAGTCGGGATCAAGAACAGGTCATCATCATCAATATGATACATATCAAACTCAAGCTTTGGAAGCTGACCGGTCCCAGTCATAGTTTTCCGATTCGCAATAAAGGGAGGAAATATCTCTTTGTAACCATTCACTTCCCAATGGAAATCCAGCATAAAATTTATCAAAGCTCTTTCAAGCTGTGCTCCAATGCCTGTATAACATGGAAACCCACTGCCTGCTATCTTTGCTGCGCGCTGGAAATCAAGCAATCCCAATTTTTCTGCTAACTGCATGTGATCAAGAGGTTGAAAATCAAAGGTCGGTTTTTCGCCCCATTCTCGTATAAACTTATTATCCGAGTCATCAAATCCAATTGGGACTGATTCATCAAATATATTCGGAATTGCAAGCAGTTCCTTATCCAGAGCTTCACTAATTTTACTTATTTCCTGTTGAAGCGTTTTTGTTTCATCAGCGACTTTTCTCATCGCTGCAATCTGGTCATCGGCACTTTTTCCCTGCTTTTTCAATTGGGCGATCTCTTTCGATACCGCATTCTGAACCTTCCGCTTCTCTTCAAATTCAAAGAGAAACTGGCGGTGTTTATTGTCTAACTCAAGAACCTTATCGAGCTGTACGCTCTCACCCTTATTTTTGATACACTGGCGCACAAATTCGGGATCTTTTCTAATAAGTTTTATATCTAACATGTTACTAATTTTTCCTTTGGGCTACTTCTTCAGAAATCTTTATGATCTCGATATAATCATTGATCTTCAGACTCGCTCCGCCGATAAGTGCTCCATCAATATCCGATTTCTCAAGAAGCCCTTCACAGTTGGTGACTTTTACACTGCCACCATAAAGAATGCGTGTTTTCTTTGCAACGATTGTGTTAAAATGGGCAGATAACCAGTTTCTGATAAAAGCGTGAGCTTCTTGTGCAATCTCAGGAGTGGCTGTTTTACCTGTTCCAATTGCCCAGACAGGTTCATAAGCAATCACAATATGCTGCATATCCTTCTCATGAACATCCTGCAAGCCAATTGTGAGCTGAGTATCAAGAACCTGCTCTGTAAGCCCTTCATCTCTCTGGTCTTCTTTCTCACCAATACAGAATACAATATGCTTTCTGTGTTCTATCAGCGAGAGTATTTTCAGATTCGTTTCTTCATCGGTTTCATGGAAAATATGACGTCGTTCAGAATGACCAACTAATGTGTATTTGCACCCGATCGAGGTGAGCATCGGAGCTGATATCTCTCCTGTGAAAGCGCCAAAATCCTCAAAATAAACATTCTGAACACCAATATCAATATCATTCTCTCTTGTCTTTTCGAGAGCAGTCATGGTGTATAAATTTGGAGGAAAGATCAAGAGCTGATTCCTATGGGAAGAGCTTTTCTCCCAAGCTGAAAGCTCCTCAAAAAAAGTGATTGTTTCCTCGAGGGTTTTGTACATTTTCCAATTTCCGGAGATAATCATCCTACGCATAGTGATCCTTTGCATTCAAATTAAATAAAGTTATTATGATATTATTAATGAAAGCTTATTGATTATATTTACTGAGGTTTCGCAGGAGTGGAAATTACTTAAAAAAATCATATTTAACCTTTTATAATATATTCTTCGAAAGAGGAGTAAGAATTAAATTAATTTCTAAATCCTAATATCTAATGTCAAATAAAATGTAAAAATTTAAATGTCAAAGTAATTTATTCTTCCTTGATTTAATTACAATTGATGAGAAAATTA
>ASNI01000008.1 GCA_000404785.1 Cloacimonetes bacterium SCGC AAA252-N17 | reverse complement strand
TTTTTTGTAAGTTTGTTGCAATAAAAACTTGAACCTAAGTAACTTAAATATGAATTTAATAATTTATTATAATAAATGAAAAGAAATTCTGTAACAATATTTTTTTACGATTTCATGCGCCAAAATGTCCTTTCTGCACTATCGCGAACCTCTACTCCCATTTCACTCAGTTTTTCTCTTATTTCATCAGATTTAACCCAATTTTTACTCCTCCTCGCTTCCTCACGCTCCTTGATTAGCTGCTCTACGAGTTTAACATCAACCTTCTGTTGGGCTTCTTCCTCGAGTATCTGCTCTACTTTATCAAGCTGTAGTCCAAAAATTCTATCAAAATCGAGCACGAGTTCGTACTTTCCCTTATTGCCGATTTCATTAGAGCGAAGCATCTGCCACATCACTGCAAGAGCTTCCGGCATATTCAGGTCGTTATTAATTTTCTTTTTGAACTCCTGCGTAACCTTCTCAAGATATTCTGAATTTGGTTTACTTTCATTTCGACTTTTCTTTATCTCAATAATAATATTGATCAAACGATTATATGCTGATTTTGCTGTTTCAATTGCCTCGTCGCTGAAGGTCAAGGGCTGTCTGTAATGCGCGCCAAGGCAGAAATATCTATACACCATCGGCGAATAACCCATTTCTTTGAGTTTGGATAAGGTGAGAAAATCACCTTTGGATTTGCTCATTTTCTCTTCATTCATTATAAGAAATTCTGCATGAAGCCAGTAATTGACACTTTTTTTGCCGGTTGCCGCTTCACTTTGCGCGATCTCGTTTGTATGATGAACAGGAATATGGTCGATGCCGCCACAGTGAATATCAAAACTCTCGCCAAGATAGCACATGGAAATTGCCGAGCATTCAATATGCCAGCCAGGATATCCTCTACCCCATGGGCTGTCCCACTTCATTTCTTGATCATCGAACTTGGATTTGGTGAACCAAAGTACAAAATCGAGCGGGTTCTTTTTTGCAGAATCAATCTTAATACGCGCACCGGGTTTTAGACTTTTGACATCCAACTGTGCAAGCTTGCCATAATCCTTGAATTTCGAAATATCAAAATACACATTGCCATCTGCAATATAAGTGAAGCCATTATCTTCCAATCTTTTAATAAGGTCGATCATCTGCTGAATATGAGCGGTTGCTTTTACATGATAATCAGGTTGAATGATATTGAGCTGCTTGAGATCTTTTTCAAATGCTTTTGTGTAATGATCAGCGATTTCCCAAACTGTCTTGCCTTCCTTTTTTGCTTCTTTGACCATCTTGTCTTCGCCGGTATCGGCATCAGACGTGAGATGACCTATATCGGTAATATTCATCACATGGGTAACTTTGTAGCCATCATACACAAGCACCCGTTTGAGAACATCCTCAAAAATATAGGTGCGAAGGTTCCCAATATGTGCGTAGTTATAAACAGTGAGTCCGCATGTATAAAGCCCGACTTCATCTTTTTTAATGGGCTTGAAATCTTCTTTTTTCCGTGAAAATGTATTATACAATTTCAAAATCATACTGTTCCTTTCATTAATATTGTTACCTTTGTGTCACCGTATATTTTTTCTTTGATAATAAAATTCTCAAATATTGAGATATCTTCGCTTTCCCCAGTTTCTGCAACAACTATCCCATCATCAGAGAGGACATTATTCACATATATTGCTTCGATTATTTTGCCTGCAAATTCTCTTTTATATGGAGGATCAAAAAAGATAATATCGTAGGTCTTAATACAATTTTTCAGATAGCTGAATGCTGAACAATTATGTATATGAGCATATTTATCAAAGGCAAGATTGCTGATATTTTTTTGGAGAATTTTAACAACTTTATATGAGCTTTCCACGAAATCGCAAGATTCTGCACCTTCGCTGAGTGCTTCCAATCCAAGACTTCCACTTCCAGCAAAGAGATCGAGTACTTTTGCATTCGATACTTCACTTCGGATCATTGCAAAAATTGCTTCCCGAACCTTGTCCATAGTTGGTCGAACAGCACTTTTGGGAATTTCGAGCTTGCGCCTTTTATGTGTGCCTGATATGATATGCACGATACAGTTATATTACTGAAGTTTCGCAAGAGTGGAAATTACTTAAAAAAATCATGTTTAACCTTTTATTACATATTCTTCGAAAGATGAGTAAGATTAAAATTAATTTCTAAATCCTAATTTATAATGACAAATAAAATGTCAAAGTAATTTTTTATTCCTTGATTTAATTACAATTGATGAGAAAATTAAATTTACCCCGTTAGATAATTTCATATATATCAGAAAGAATATCTAATAGCATAAATATCTAACAGGGTTAAGTTCATTAGCTTCTTTCCAATAAATTTTGGCTTCATCTTTTAACTTTGGAACTGCTTTTGCAATCATTCTCAACCAATGTTTTGATTCTTTAGACTCCTTTTTGCAAATACCTATTTTATGTTCGAAATCTCTTTTTGACTCCGCACAATCTGCTTCAGAATAATTAGCGCCAACACTTGTACCCGCTTTAACTAATTGAGTGATTAGAGGTCCGCCAGCTGGCGGATTGGATTTTGGGGGATTTTTTTAGCAAATTCGATAATATCCTCACCAAATTTTGCAGTTCTTTCCTCTAAATCGAATTTCTTATTTTTTGCCATTTTTCATTTGAAATTTCATTAGAAATTAGATATTTGTAATTAGGTATTCATATTTCACAGGATGGAAATTACTTGAAAAAATCATATTTAACCTTTTATAATATCTACTGCTAAACTTGAATTATATAAGTTGCGTTACACTCTTCGGCGTTTCTTCTCCGAATGTTTTGTCTTCCAATTTCTATAAGCAACAAGAACAGGGCTTGCAATAAAGATAGATGAGTATGTACCAATAAGAATACCGATCAGAAGTGTGGTTGAGAATGCCCTGATCCCCTCACCACCAAAGAATAACAGGATCACCACGACGATAAGTGTCGTGAATGAAGTAATAACGGTTCGTGAGAGCACTTCATTTATACTATGGTTAATAATTGATTCGTAGTTCTCTTTTCGATATATTTTTAGATCTTCTCGAATCCGCACGAAAAGCACGATCGTATCGTTCAACGAATAACCCACAATTGCCAGCAACGCAGCGATAACACTGATCGTTATTTCAATGTTTAAAATGGAGAGAAGCCCGATAGTGATCACCACATCATGGAAGAGGGCGAGCACTGCAGCAAAACCAAAGGTGAGTTCAAATCTCCACCATATATAAATAATGATGCCAAGCATCGATATCAATATCGCTATAATGGCTTTTCCTCGAAGCTCCTCACCAACTTTTGAACCCACATGTTCACTTCTTCGCAGAAAGTCAATTTCAATTTTATTTGCAGCATAATTCGGGAAATTAGTGCGAAGGATGCTCATCAGAGCTTCTTCATCTTCACGTGGATTCTCGCTTGTTTTGATCTTTATCAAAATAATATTTGGATTTCCGAATTCCTGAATGACCGCATCGCTGAATCCCTCAGAACCCATTATGTTACGAATAGCTTGGATCTCAATAGGAGGAGTTTCAATCGTATCAGGCGTGAAATCGAATTCAAAAAGTGTTCCACCTGTGAAATCAATACCATATTGAGGTCCGCCATGAATGATCCAGGACACGATACCTGCGACGATCAAAAGACCGGAAATAACGAAAGCAATTTTACGCTTGCTTATAAAATCTATATTAGTATTTGATAAAAATTGCATGTTGATCTCCTCTTAAATGCTAAGTTGTTTTCTGGGTTTGCGAGTAATCACACCATCAAAAATAGCTTTGGTTACCACAATCGCTGTGAACATGGAAGCAAGAATACCAATACTCAATGTAACTGCAAAACCCCTAATTGGACCGGTTCCGAATTGATAAAGCACAATCGCAGTAATAAGCGTTGTGATATTAGCATCAGCAATGGTTATAACCGCTCGCTTGTAGCCGTTATCTACTGCTGTTCGCACCGTTTTACCGGCACGCAGCTCTTCACGAATTCTCTCAAAGATAAGCACATTCGCATCGACTGCCATACCTATCGTGAGGATGATACCAGCGATACCCGGCATGGTCAAACTCGCATTGAGCATCGTGAGAACTGCGAGAATAATAAGAATATTTCCGATAAGTGCAATATTCGCTATCACACCAGAAAGTTTATAATAGATGATCATGAATAACATGACAATTATGAGACCGATGATAGCCGCCTTAAAACCGGCTTTGATAGAGTCTGAACCAAGTGTTGGACCAACAGTACGCTCTTCGACAATATTAACCGGAGCAGGAAGGTTACCAGCATTGAGCACGATCGCAAGGTCTTTTGCTTCTTCCATCTCACCAATACCTGTGATCATAGCATTCCCATCCCGGATCTTATCATTTATGACCGGTGCAGAATGCACAATATCATCAAGTACGATCGCGAGTTGTTCGTTAATATGATTGCCTGTTACATTTGCGAAAATTCGCGAACCTTCGTTATCAAATTTCAGACTTACGTAGGGTTTGTTTGCTATCTTGGGATCCATTCCCTGCCCTATACGAACATCTGCGTTCTTCAGATGAGTACCAGTAAGCTCGACATTATCATACAAGAAATAAACGGGACGAGCTCCTTGAATATTATCCTTATCGACCTTTCCGAGAAGGATGACCACGCCTTCGGGCATGATCTCTTTTATCTCAGGAAGGTTTATGACCTTTCTGAATAGATCGAGATTTTCGGGACGTACTATCAAACGCTGCCCATAGACAGCAACGAGACTGGAGAATAAATGATCATGTGATGTTTCTTCGAGGGCTGCGGCAGTAGAATCTGCAAGAGAATCAGCATTTTCACTTTCGAAAAGCGCTTCTTCAACCGCAGTTGCCTGTTCTGCTTCAAGAGTTTTCAAATAGTCATACTTATCATAATTGCTTTTGAAGTATTCATCGATAGCTTCGACTGTATTTCTAATATCCTCGGTTTTTGCAACAAGTTGGAATTCCAACAATGCAGTTTTCCCGATAAGATCTTTTGCTCTACCTGCATCACGAAGTCCGGGTAGTTGTACAAGAATTCTCTTTTTCCCTATCTTTTGAATGGTCGGCTCAGCCACACCGAACTGGTCGATACGGTTTGTGATGATCTGCTGGGCACTCTTAATAGCATTTTCTGCGGTTTCTGTAGGAAGTCCTTCTGTATCAACCTCAAGCACAAGGTGCATACCGCCCTGTAGGTCAAGACCAAGTTTGAGTTCTTTCCTGCTGAACCAGGTGGGCAGTTCTACTCTCGAAGTCTTTTCCACAAGCTCAGCTTTTATCAATTGATCCTTAGTAAAATCAATCTCTCCTTCCATGTTTCTGAGCATATAATCAGGCAATTTACCTATTACAGAAATGGAATCATACAGGTCTATCATGGTTAATTGATCTTCGAATTCCTGTCCGAAAAGATTACTTCCAATTTTATATTCATACTCATTGGTTTCATAGATCAGAGTTGAGTCCTGATCATACACATCAATGTTCACGATCGCATATTGGTTTTTCGCTATGAGTGGTAAAAGATAGTAGATCGTTACAAGAAAAACAACAATAATGACTGTTGTCCTAAACCAGTTTTTCTTCATGAGGAAACCCTTTCATATACGTAAATTATTTTTAAGAAAAATTTATTGAATTTTTTTAGTGCAGAATTTTAAGTCAAGTATAACAATAAAAACTTGGGATACCCCCAAAATTTTTCAGAGGAGTAGTACTTTCAAATAAACTCACAGAATATTGGGTAAATAAATACAAAAAATAGAGGATAGACATAATAGTTAAAAGTACTGTCACACTGAGGTTCTTTATCACGGCGTAATGGAATGAAGTCGGATCGAAGTGCGACAATTCATTCGATAGACCCTTCGACTGGTCTTCATTTCATTACGCCCAAGCAGGCAGGCTCAGGGTAACAACAGCAAGGGTGGATAAAAATCAACAGTGTGCTATATGTTATTTTCCACAAAGATTTCCCCGCAATCCCTTTATTCATGCACTGTCCTGAGAATCTTCCTCGAATTTTTGGGGGTATGCCTGTAACAATAAAAACATGATTTCGCAATGGTTCGATGCAATCATGAGTTGGTCGGGAAGTGAACGACTCGGGAATAAAAGAATAGAATGCAGATTAACGCTGATTAAAATCTAAAATTAAAAAAATCCTCTGTGGTATCTGTGGTGATAAAAACTTCAATATCTGTATCTGCGAAAATAAGTTCAATCTGCGTGGGTCTGTGTACTATTTAATTTAATAAACTCATATTGATCATTAATAAGATCACAATTTCTTATCTTTATTAGAAAAAATACTGGATTCCCGTTTTCACGTGAATGACATGCCCGTTTTATATGTAATTACTTGGCACAAGTGGAAATTCCTCTGCTTGCCAAGGCGTTTTATCGGGGCGTAGCGAAGACTGGTGTTCTCTGCGTGCCAATAAAGTAAAGAATAGAACGCAGATTAACACTGATTAAAATCTAAAATTAAAAAAAATCCTCTGTGGTATCTGTGTTCTCTGTGGTGATAAAAACTTCAATATCTGTATCTGCGAGGATCAGTTCAAACCTGTTCGCCTGCTGCCCAATCTGCGTGGGTCTGTGTACTATTTTTAATCCGACTATTCACAGGGTCTAGTTACTCAAACTTAATGATCTCTGGACATTTCACACCAAAACCCGGCAGATTCAAATTCGGCTTACCTGAGAGAGAGATGGAAATTTTATCTTTTCCGTCAATATCAGGATAATAGGTTATTTGAAGCTGAACTGTTTTGAACACAAGATTTTCATTCCTCATTCGTACACCAGCACCAAAACCCACATAACTCTTATCTGTGAATATGTTACTATTTGCTTTTCCTATAAAACCGATATCAAAAAAACCAAACAGCGCAAAACGGAAACCAACAAGATCCCACGGAGTATAGGCAACACTTTCAAAATTAATTACCAGCCGCTGTCCTCCCCGTACCTTAGTATCGTTAAACCCCCGAATATCCTGCATGTTATGAAGATCAATATATCGATAATCGGGCTGATTCAATCCCTTTATATAATCAAATTCTATAAAATTTCTGAGTCCGTAATTTCCAATTTTATAATGCTTTGTGAAAAAATGAGCATTCAAAGAGAAAACTCCTTCATCAAAATCTCCCAATAAGAGTTTTTCAAAATAGCTTCCAAGTCCAAACTGCAAATAGTAGTATAGAGCTCTCTCAAATATAAAATTGCCCTGGGAAAATCGAATTCCCGCATAATATCGTTCATCATATAATACAGGATACTCCACTCCTCCGACAATTTCGATCAAATGCCCGTATGGTATATATTCAATCTCACCGAAATCGTAAATAAGATTACTTCTATAATACTTACTTCTCTGATGATTTAAAGAAAGTAACAATTCAGTTTTATCATCGAATAAAGAATTGAATAAAGATCCGATCGAAGGATATTTGTAGTAATCATAGTGCGTAAACCGTATTAATTCAACAAGATAATCAGAGCTTGATTTATTGAATATCCTCAGCGGCTCTGCGACACCGACACATAGATCACCCTTAAGATATTCAAGCGGATTTTCAGTTAACGTACTGTCAACCGGACCATAAGTGTAGGATGTGTTTACACTCTCCAGCCCAACACCTCCGGCAATATTTATTTTGGGAGGAATGAAATCTCTGTGAAATAAGAAACCATAGCGTTCTTCATGTTCCTGATTTGAATAAAACAATTTTCCTGAAATAAATGTATTTCCTATAAAATACAGCTTATAGAGCGCTTCCTGAAGAGAAAATTTTTCCTTATTTTTTCCGTCATAGGCAACAGATGCACTAACTTTATGTCCTAGTCCAACGATATTCAGATCATATATTTCAAGATGATAGGAGTCCATCGAAGAGATGCCAGGATTGACGCCAAGAGGGAATTTATCCTTTGTTATGACTACAACATCAACATACTCGGGCTCATTATAGCAGTGATAAATTTTAAAATAGACTTCGTTGATAAAAGGGAGTTCATATAGAATTTTTTCGTTCTCTGCAATTAAAGCCGGATCAAGGAGTTCGCCTTCTTTGAATAGCAGAATATCCCTGATAAACCTTTTTCTTGTATCAATGTGCAGCTTATCAGCAGTTTTCTTTGCCCACTGAATTATTTTGATATCTGTGTCTGTATAGGATTGGAAAATCGGGATGTTTTCTATGTAAATATTCCGAATTATTTTATTCTTGTAAGGATAAAATTTAAATTCACTTTTTTCGAGCCGGTATAAAGGATTTCTATTCTCTTTTCCTTTTTTAAATGCGAGATTGAAGAGTTGCTTTGTGAAATTGGATTTATATGCTTCACTCTTTACAATATCATAGAACTCGGTTGTATTCATGGTATCTTTTTGAACGAAGAAAGGTATGGAATCTGTAATAATAAATGTTGTGTCATGCGGCACGATCCAGCAGGAATCTCCAACATGAAGAATATCTCCTGCTCGCAGTTCAAGTATGAATTCATTCCATTTCTGATCAGCAGATAGTGAACTAAAAAGACTCAATAACGCTATACAAAATACAACAAGTGCATACCGATTTTTATTCATAATTATATACACCAAATATGACTCTCTCAGAAGTTTATCGTAAGCAAGAAATTGATACAAAAATCGCGGTAACTATTATTCTTTTATTCATAGCCATTCTCTGCTGAGTTTTTTGAAAAGTCTAATTATTAATTTGATTTAAGAACACCGAACACCGATTTATGATTTCAGATCTAATACACTTCGAAAATCTAAAATCGTTAATCATCATTCGATATTCCATATAGACTTTATTTGATTTAAGAACACCGAACATCGATTTATGATTTCAGATTTAAGCCACTTCGAAAATCTAAAATCGCTAATCATCATTCGATATTCCATATAGACTTTATTGATTTAAGAACATCGATTTATGATTTCAGATTTGGGCCACTTCGAAAATCTTAAATCGTTAATCCTTGTTCGATATTCATTTTTTTGTTACCATATTTCAAAATAATGAAGTTGGAAAATTTTTATTACAACTACAAAACTTGTATTAACTATTTACAGTTGCCTGTTGGAAACCGATATTCTTCTTTGTTCCATGCTCGGGTAATTTTATTTCACCGAATTGCTCTTCATACTTTTTCAAGTTTCTATTCAGAAGTTGCATAAATCGTTTTGCATGTTGTGGAGACAGTATTATCCTGGAATAGATTGTTGCTTCCGGTACTCCAGGTAAAATTCTTCCATAATCTACCACAAATTCCGATTGATTGAAATTCATAAAAGCAACATTTGAATAGATACCTTCGGAATTTTCTTTGGGTATATTGATCTTGATCTGCTGTTGTTTTTGATTAGCCATGTTTCTCCTTTTCTTTAAAAAATTTAAGTGGGACATTTTTTATGCCCCAATTTGAAATACATTCAGATTTATTTCAAGAATTTTATTACATATCATTTTTCTTATTAAATATCGAATTCTACACCTTGAGCCAAAGGCATTGTTTTGCCCCAGTTTATGGTGTTCGTTTGACGGCGCATATACGCTTTCCATGCATCACTTCCGGCTTCACGTCCGCCGCCTGTTTCCTTTTCTCCGCCAAATGCACCGCCTATCTCAGCACCGCTTGTTCCGATATTCACGTTTGCAATACCGCAATCGCTTCCTCTATCGCTGAGAAACTGCTCGGCATACTGCAAGTTGTTGGTGAAAATTGCTGAAGAAAGTCCCTGAGGAACATCATTATGAAGTTCAATCGCTTCGTTTATATTTTTGATCTTGATGATATAGAGGATCGGAGCAAATGTCTCTTCCTGCACGATCTGCATATCATTTCTTGCTATCGCAATTGTTGGAAGCACGTAGCAATTTCCCGACACATCTTTGCTCAGCACTTCTCCGCCGTATATGATCTCTCCGCCCTGTTCTTCGATCTTTTTCAGAGCATTTTTATACGCTCTTACTGCAGACTGATCAACGAGCGGACCCATGAGTACGCTTTCATCAAGTGGATTGCCAATTGGAACAGAGCCGTAAGCTTTTTCCAGTTTTTGAACAAAATCATCAAAAATATCTTCGTGAAGAAGCACTCTGCGTGTGGATGTACAGCGCTGTCCTGCGGTTCCAACTGCACCGAAAAGTACCGCTTTGAGTGCAAGTTCGATATCCGCATCTTCCATAACAATAATAGCATTATTGCCGCCAAGTTCAAGTATCACTCTGCCGTAATGTTTCGCAGCAGCTTGATGCACTCTCTTACCCATCTGACAGCTTCCGGTCGCACTGATAAGAGAAATATTTTTATCATTGATAAGCATCTCGCCTATTTCGCTTCCGCGTCCGATGACAAGATTAAAGATCGCTTTTGGAACATCTTGTTCTTCAAGAACTTTGTGGACGATATTCGTCACAGCAATAGCAGTCAACGGTGTAGAAGTTGAGGGTTTCCATATCGTTGTGTCGCCGCATACGCCTGCAATGAAGGCATTCCAAGCCCATACTGCGACAGGGAAGTTGAAGGCAGAAATAATACCGATCACGCCAAGGGGATGGTACTGCTCATACATTCTGTGTTCTGCACGTTCGGATTGCATTGTTGCACCGTAAAGCTGGCGTGATAGTCCAACCGCAAAATCAGCCAAATCGATCATTTCCTGAACTTCTCCCAGACCTTCTGTGTAGATCTTTCCCATTTCCATAGTTACCAATCTGCCCAGTTCGTCCTTATATTTTCTTAGCTCCAGACCGATCAATCGAATGATCTCACCGCGTTGTGGAGCAGGAATATCTCTCCAGATTTTGAATGCTTCATGAGCTTTTTCTGCGACGATATCATAATCCTTGGCAGTTGCAATTTTCACTTTCGCGAGAACCGAGTCATCGATGGGAGAATAGACTGTTACTTCTTCACCATTTGTGTGCAGCCATTCTCCACAATATGCTCCATGATTTACTTCTTTAATACCGAGTTTTTCAAGTATTTCTTTCATATATCTCCTAAATTTTAACCACGAAAAGCACGAAAAAACACGAAAATATAACTAGGGACAAGTCAAACGTACACTCGTTCCCAAGCCCCTGCTTGGAAACGCAATAATAAGCCATACTCTGTTTAGAAAACAAAACTAGAAAATTCTTAATTCTCAAAATTTGTTTCATATTCCGTGAATTAAAAGAATTTTGTGATTCTTTTTTAATATTCATTTTTATCCGATTTTGTCACTATGAATGGTACAAAAAGCACGATAACAGGACGAAATCAATATTATATTTGAAGCTATTTTATTAATTTCGTGACTCTCGTGCATTTTGTGGTTCACCCTATTCTTCTTCTATGCCATATTTTTTAACTACGAAAAACAATAGAACATGATAACAGATTTCAATAGAAAGTTTCTCTCGAAACATCAATTTAATTTTTTCGAGTCTTTCGTGCATTTCGTGGTTTAATTCCTTTCTATTCTTCTTCCATAAAGGGATAGCGATAATCCGTGAGCAGATTGAAATTCTCTTTGATAGTACGAGGCGATACCCAGCGGAGGAGATTGACCATATCCCCTGCCTTATCATTTGTTCCTGAAGCACGCGCTCCACCAAATGGCTGCTGTCCGACAACTGCGCCTGTGGGCTTGTCATTCACATAGAAATTTCCGGCGGCATTTCGCAGAATGTCCTTTGCCATTAGTATTGCTTCTCTATCATTTGCAAAGATGGCACCTGTCAATGCATAAGGCGAGGTCTCATCGCAGAGATGAAGCGCTTCTTCGTATTTATCATCATCATAAATATAAATCGTGATGACTGGTCCAAAAATCTCTTCCTGAATTGTTTTCAATTTTGGATTGGTTGTAAGAATGACAGTGGGCTCAATGAAATAACCTTTTGAGTCGTCAAATTTTCCACCAACAAGAATCTCCGCATCATTTGCAGCTTTTGCATATTTGATATAATCTATAATGGAATCAAAGGCAGCTCTGTCTATGACTGCATTCATGAAATTCCTGAAGTCCATAACATCACCCATTTTAATGGACTTGATATCCTCAACAAGCGGATCTTTAAGCTGTGCCCACACGCTCTTTGGAATGTATGCACGCGATGCAGCAGAGCATTTCTGTCCCTGATATTCAAAGGCACCTCGAACAATTGCGACTCTGAGGGCATCAATATCTGTCGAAGTATGAGCAACAATGAAGTCCTTACCGCCTGTCTCTCCAACAATGCGCGTATAGGTTTTATAATGCTCAATATTTCCGCCAATAGTTTTCCACATGCTCTGGAAAGTTGCTGTGCTTCCTGTAAAATGTACACCCGCAAGATCAGGGCTTTGCAGAACAGGATTTCCAACCTGTGCTCCGGAACCGGGTATAAAGTTTATCACACCATCCGGCACACCTGCTTCCTTAAATAATTTCATAAGATAATAGGCGCTATACACTGCTGATGACGCTGGTTTCCATAACGTAACATTGCCCATTAGTGTCGGTGCTGACGGCAGATTTCCTGCTATTGAAGTGAAATTGAAAGGTGTTACTGCGAAGACGAATCCTTCCAATGCACGATGCTCGAGAGTATTCCACATTCCGGGAGCAGAATTCGGCTGTCGCTCGTATATCTTCATCGCATAATAAGTATTGAAGCGGAAAAAATCAATGAGTTCACACGCAGAATCGATCTCTGCTTGGAATGCATTTTTGCTCTGCGTCAGCATGGTTGCAGCATTGATGATGGGACGATATTTTGTGGCAAGCAATTGTGCAGCTCTCTGGAAAATCGCGACTCGGTCTTCCCACGGCATGGCTGCCCATTTTTCACGAGCTTCCAGCGCAGCTTCGATAGCCATCTCAACTTCTTTGGCTCCTGCTTTGTGATATTTCCCGATGATATGCTTGTGATCATGAGGAATTCTGCATTCACCAAGGTTGCCGGTTTTGATCTCTTTCCCGCCAATAATGATGGGAATCTCGATCTCTTTGCTCATCATTTCCGTGAGCGTTTTCTTAAGAAGTTTCTTTTCAGGCGATCCAGCCCGATAACCGAGTATCGGCTCGTTTTCGGGGTATGGCACCTGCAATTTTGCATTAGGCATGAAAATACCTCCTTATTCCTTTATAAATTCATTTAATTCTTTAATAATTGTATCGATTTGATCGTCGGAAAATTCCTTATCCTGCATCAGTTCTTTTAGAGAACCCCACACCGGTTCACCGCACATTACACATACGATATTTTTTTTTGAGAGGAATTCCTGAGCTGTGGGATATTTCTCCAGAATTTCTTCAATCCACATCTCCTTTGTGATTAGCTTGTCTGCCATCTTGTTCACCACTGATATTATTTTGATTAGCTTCTAAGCAAATATAGTTTTTCGTGTCAAGTTCTTGCCTGAGATATGGGAAAAAATTGAACACAGATCCGCCAGTTGGCGGACAAGTAATTCGCAGATAAAGCTGATTTACACTGAAATTTTAAATACATACAATTAAGGTGAGAATGCGCATTCTCCCTTCAATGTATAGGAGGTGTCATGGACCATTCCATGACACCATTTCCAGTCAGGGAGTGGTCCCTGACTACTCATTTTTATCACAAACTTTGCAATTTGTGACATGCTAATTTCGAATCACATCAAAAACTTGACTAAATATCAATTAGAGAAAAGTTTCTCTTCGAGCAGGATCATTATGAAAAAAATAATAAAATATTTTCTTTTATGCTTAATTGTTTTTACTCCGATTCTCTGTTTCGCAGGTGAATGGAAGGGCGTCTTGCCTTATATAAGTCCCGGAATTAGGTTCGGCTGGGATTTCGAAAAGAAGTTTACATTCAGCACAAAGATCAGTATTGGGTTTATGTTCGAGGGTGGGTTTGCAAATATAACCTATGGCAGCAAATATCCGGTTTTTCAGGATGCGTATGTAACTGATCCAAATTTTGAAAAATACGATTATCTTGATGTTCAGGCAGCATTTTCATTCAATCCTAAAGAGACTCTAACTTTATATACTGGGGGTGGTGCAGGTTTAATTTTTTATAAAGAAGATGGAGTAAACAAATCAGCTCCCCGAATTACAGTCTTTTCCGGATGTATCGTTTTCCCAACCCTCGATGTCATTTTTCTACCGGGTCACGTGCGATATGATACGGGCTTACAAATCGTCTGGCCCATACCTTTGGAAAAAATCGATATTGGCATTTTGGGTGGATAATATACATGAGCTTACTCTAAAAAGGTTATTATTAGAAATATGTTGGAAATTTTTCAAACATTTGGAAACCGATGAATCGGTTACAATTAGCTATCTTCCTATTAACCACCAACTTAAGTTGGTGGTTAATGAAACAAAAAAAGCATTAACCGTTTCAACGGTTTCTCGATTTCTTAAATTGAACTTTTTAGAGTGGACTCATCCATTTAACTACAATAAAATTCACACATTTAAAAGAGTTCTCCAAAAATAGAACAAAATCATAAAGAATTGGAAATACTAAATCAAATATGAAATTTCTAAGAAAATTCTCTACTCAAGACTTGCTCTACATTGCGATCTTCAGCGCAATGGGATTAGCGATCAAACCACTTATCATCCCTATTGCCCTGATGCTCTCCCGGCTACTGATGATAACCGGCGGCTCTCTATTCGGCGGTTTGTATATGATGTGGATCGTCCTTGCAATTGCAATGGTACGGAAGCCGTGGACAGGATTTCTCGTGGGCTTTGTTCAGGGAATTGTCATGCTCGCACTCGGATATATCGGCACACACGGAGCGCTCTCTTTAATTACTTTTACTTTGCCCGGTTTTACTGCAGATATCACTGCATTTTTCATCAAGGATTTTTCCAAACCTCTTACTCATATTCTATTATGCATAACCGCGAGTCTCGCAGGCACTTTGATAGTTTCAATCCTTATCTGGCAGCTTCCGTTTATTCCACTTTTGATCTCCCTAGGACTAAGTTTCCTTTCCGGAATCGTGGGAGGATTGCTCTCTTTTGTGATCTTCAAACGTCTTAAATTTTTCGGTTTGGCTCAGAAATAACATGGCATTGCTCAGTGTTCAAAACCTTTCTTTTAAGTATTCTCAAGATGATGAATTATTGATAAAAGATATATCTTTCAGCGCTGAGAAGAATGAGCTCATTCTGATCAAAGGTCCGAATGGAAGCGGGAAAACAAGCTTACTTTCACTTCTCTGCGGAATAATCCCCAAAGCCATAAAAGGTGTTATCAAAGGACAAATTTTTATTGATGATATTGATATAAGCGCCCTGACCTTACCAGAACTCTCACCTCTCATCACTATGGCGTTTCAGGAGCCGGAAATGCAGTTGAGCTTTCCACAGGTCGAGCAGGAGCTTGCCTTTGGTCCTGAGAACCTGAAAATACAGGCGCACGAGATCAGTAAGAAAATTGATAATGTATCTGAACTGCTTGGAATCCCGGAATTGCTGAAATCAGATATATCTGCACTTTCTTACGGAGAAAAAAAGCTTGTTGCATTAGCTTCTATCTTTACTTTCTCTCCTGAAATCATTTTGCTTGATGAACCTGGTGATGGACTATCCGGGCAATCCATTCAAAATGTAATAAAGTGTGTACTTCATTATAAGAACGACAAGCTGGTTATTATCACTTCAACAACTCATTTTTTTGATGACGTCGCAGACAGAGTCATAACTTTATCATGAAACCGCTTTTTTCTCTTCGGAAACTTTCTTTTTCTTATGATGATAAGATCATTTTTGATTATATTGATCTGGATATTTTTAGAAATGAGGTTACCATAATTTCCGGAGAAAACGGAAGTGGAAAATCAACTCTGTGCAAGATCCTCTATAAAATGCTGTCTGCGGATTCGGACTCTATTTTGTTTGAAGAAAAGCAATTTTCCATAGTTGATCAATCATATATTGCCTCCAAAATTGTCTTTGTTCAAGAGCAGGTTCAGGACAATCTGCTTGGCTCGACTCCCGATGAAGATCTTGCGATATGGCAGCATAAATTCCGAAAAAGGGACAACAAAGAATTTCAGGAAGAGAGATCTCGCATTCTCGAAAGATTCAGATTGGATACAGTGCAGCACAAGCCACTTTGGGAATTCAGTGAAGGGCAGCAAAAGAGAGTTGTCCTGAGCGGGTTACTTCTGAATAAGCATAAATTCTGGCTCCTCGACGAGCCCCTTTACGGACTTGATAATGAAGGTGTGAATATCTTGATCTCAATAATCGCTCAGCAGAAATTGGCTGGGACAGGCGCACTCATCGCCACGCATAGAACGAAAGCATTTTCGCTTGTTGCAGATAAAGTGCTTGAGATTTCAAACAGAAATATAAATCAAATCGTGGGTTAAGAATGAACACACGCACATATCTTGTCATCTCGATCATTATATCCACTCTTTCCTTGATTATGTATCGTATCGAGTATCAGCTCGTTTTGTTCGGAGTTTGCGTTCTGCTTGTTTTTATTCTGAATCCCTCTAAAAGAAGATTTTTGCTCCTTTGGAAAAGATTGCGTTTTCTGCTTATTCTGATCCTCTTTCTATTCGTGATGCAGCTCTTTTTCAGACAAAGCGGCACAGTGCTTTTTCAATGGAAGTTCATCACAATTTATTCTGAAGGAGTTCTTATCGCTCTCATCGTGAGCATACGTCTGCTCATACTTTTGCTTGTTGTATCGCTTCTTTTTGATATTCCTTTTTATAATTTTGTTCTTGCACTGCGCGATTGGAAACTTCCCTACGAGATATGCCTGATGATCGCCAGCACCTTTAGTTTTTTACGATTGTTCGAGAAACAGTTTATGATAATGAAGGATCAACTGAAGATTCGTGAGATCTCCTTTAGAAAAATTCCAATTTTCAGAAAGTTTAAGGCATTTTCTACCATTGTTTTTCCTGTCCTCGCTCAAGCGATGCATACAGTCCGATCCAGGGCGATTGCATTGGATTTAAAAGGATTCAGGTTGCATCCTACACGTACTAATTATATTTCTCATAAACTAAAATGGTTTGACTATTTGGTCCAAATCCTTGCTTTTTTGCTTTTCATTGTAACTGGATATTTTTTGATTATAAAATAATTTCCTATCTGTGCTAATCAGTCGCATCAGCGAAAATCTGTGTTCTATTCAGAAATAATGGAACGCAGACACACACA
The DNA here is from genome assembly GCA_000404785.1 of Cloacimonetes bacterium SCGC AAA252-N17. GTDB lineage: Bacteria > Cloacimonadota > Cloacimonadia > JGIOTU-2 > JGIOTU-2 > Celaenobacter > Celaenobacter polaris. Next base: position 31,743 of record ASNI01000008.1, on the reverse strand, counting down.
GATCAAGCAGATTGACACTGATAAATTTTATATTTATATTTCTCATTATTCCTATATTTTTTTATCTGTGATGATCAGTTGCATCAGCGAAAATCTGTGTTCTATTTTTTCAAAATATGAAAATTAAAGATATAGATCTCGTTATTTTTGATATGGACGGCACATTGCTGAAGTCCGAAACCTATGCAGTATTAGCGATCCAAAATGCTCTCAGAAATTTGTATAAAAATCATAATATCAGCAAAGTGATGCCTTCCCCAGAACTTATTTTGAGCAAGATCGGGCAACCCTCTGTGCAATTCTATCTAGATTTATTGGATGAAGAACATAAACATTTAATTGATGAACTTCACACTGGAATACAGGATCATGAAGAAATTGCATTGAAGTCCGGCAAAGGAATGCTTTTCCCGGGCACAGAAGAAACACTGGCATATTTGAAGCAGCAGGGATATCGAATTGGGCTCGAAAGTAATTGCTCAATGCGATATTTCCATAACGTGAAAAATGTTTTCAGTCTGGATAAATATCTCGATATTTCTCAGTGTATTGGGGAAAGAGAAGGATTGAACAAAATTTCTATTATTTCAAATTTCATCAAAAAATTAAAAAGTAAAAAAGCAATTGTTGTGGGTGATCGTTACTATGATATTGAGTCCGGCAAAGCAAATGATTGTATTACGATCGGTTGCTTATATGGATATGGGAAAAAAGAGGAATTGGAGGATGCGGATTATTTGATTGAGGATATTCGGGAGTTGAGGGAGCTATTATGAACATTTTTAAGGTAAACATGTTCAACCCTGTAAACATTGTCATTCTTGAGTGGAGCGCAGCGGAATGAAGAATCTCCCAGAAAATTTATATATTGAATAAATTTTCGTAAAAGAAGCTTTCCTAGACTTCATCAGATAGTAGGCAATGGAGTTCAGAGAATGCAGTAATACTGGATTCCCATCCCCAATCCGCCGGCTGGCGGAGGACAAGCTTTCATGAGAATGACATACCCTTTTTATGTGGAATTACCTTGTCACGGTGTAATGCAATGGAGCCGGATGGTTAAAAAAAATTAAATATCTGTATCAGCGAGAATCAGTTCAATCTGCGCGGGTTTGTGTTCCATTAATTTCACCCCGAAAAGGTTTATTTAACCTTATGTTTCTCCAACCAACCGAATTTAGGATTGTTTATTCTTTCAAATTCTCCCATATAAGGTTTGATATCGATCACAGGAGTACCATCCAGCATATCTACATTTGTAAAAATAATTTCATTATCGTGCACTTGTTTCACTTTGACAACAGTCATACCAATATGATTTGGACGGTGCGGACTTCGAAGAGCAAATAATCCATGTTCCTTATCCTCCCAGGAAGGATGTCCCTTCATATGTGTTTCCTCACTTTTATGAAAATAGAACAGTACCACAAGGTGTGAAAATCCCTCAATATCCTTCATTGCTTCTTTGTATTTTTCTTCAATCTCAATGACTGCTTCAATATTGTCTCTCTGATATCCCTGTCCGGGAATATCCTTGAGATTTTTGTAGGGACTGTGAATTATTCCGATCGGTTTGATTTTTATTGACTGCATTTAAACATCCTTTCTGGTTTGGCATACTTTTTTGGAAAATTCTGAATTAGCACAAGTTTTCTGAAAAAATCAAAAATAGAACTTACGGTGTTCGTTAAAAAACTTGACTGTAATTTTCTAATATAAAGATATATACACAATAAACGCTGGAGGTTTATTTGTCAGTAAAGATCAGACTTAGAAGAATGGGTGCTCGTAATCAACCTTCCTACAGAGTGGTTGTTGTTGACTCCCGCAAGAAAAGAGATGGTGCATTCATCGAGAAAATTGGATATTATGATCCTAAACCGGAAGAATATCAGTATAAAATTGATCATGAACGAGCTTTGTATTGGCTTGAACAAGGTGCGATTCCTTCAGATACAGTAAGAAGTCTCTTAAAAAAAGAAGGTATTTTAAAGAAGTTTCACGAAAAAAAGTATGGCAAAGCAACATCTGAGGTTGTATCAGAACAATCTGACGTAGCCAATGATGAAATAGATATGAACGCTGACAACTCAGCAAAATAAAATCACCGCAGGAGGCGACCAATGAAAGAGTTAGTGGAATTCATTGCGAAAGCATTAGTTGATAACCCAGATGAAGTCAAAGTTACAGAAGTATCCGGCGAACGTGTAACTCTTTATGAATTGAGAGTTGGCGATGGCGAAGTTGGTAAAGTAATTGGCAAAGGCGGAAGAACTGCTAACGCTATGCGTACCATCCTGAATTCTGTCTCAACCAAGCATGGTAAAAGAGCAGAATTAGAAATCCTTGAATAACAATGTATGAATGGAAATTAACGATTTAATTTCCATCGGGGTTATTAAGAAAGTAATCGGGAATGGCGGAATAGTTTCTGCTATTTCCGATACTTTTTTTCCAGAATATTATCTTGCTATTCCGGAACTTTTTATTGTCTTCCCTGATGAAACCGTTCGCTTCGAAGCAATTGATACTATCGAACTGAAAAATGGAAAATATCTCATCAAATTTAAAGATATTAACTCAAAAAAGGAAGCTGAGCAAATGATCAATGCACAGATCATGATAGCAGAAGATATGCTTCCTCCATTGGAAGAGGACGAATATTATCCAGTTCAATTTATCGAATACGAAGTGCGAACAAAAGAAGGCGAAGTGATTGGAAATGTTGCTGATATTCTTTCAACTGCAGGTCAGGAAATCCTTATCATACCAAAAGATAACAAAGAAATCATGATCCCATTTTGCGACCCCTTTATCGAGGAAGTGGATCATGAACAAAAAATAATCATAATAAATCCAATTGAAGGTTTGCTCGATGCATATTGATGTTCTGACACTTTTCCCTGAAATGTTTGAGAGTCCGCTCTCTCATAGCATTGTAAAAAGAGCGATCGAAAGAGAAAAACTCTCGATCGAACTTATTGATTTTCGAGAATTTTCTCAGGACAAACACAAACAGGTTGATGACTATCCTTTTGGAGGTGCTCCCGGTATGGTTCTCAAACCCGAACCCATTTTTGAAGCTGTTGATTTTTTGAGAGAACAAAGAAAAGAGCTTATTGAGAATAACAATATCCCGCTTATATATCTTACTCCGCAGGGTGAGACCTATACCCAGCAGATTGCCGAAGAACTCAGTCATAAAAAATATCTTGTGCTTTTATGCGGACATTACAAAGATGTTGATTACCGTGTTCGCGAACATTTAGTAACACGAGAAATCTCGATCGGAAACTATGTGCTCTCCGGCGGTGAGCTTCCTGCAATGATCATTATTGATTCTCTTGCCCGTTTGCAGGAAGGTGTGCTTACAAATATTGAATCTGCATACAGTGACTCATTTCAAAGCAATACACTGGATGGTCCATATTATACAAGACCCCGTGAGTATAGAGGTTATAGAGTCCCGGATGTTCTGCTCTCGGGTGATCATAAAATGATTGAAGAATGGCAAAAAAGTAAACGCAAAGAATTCAAAGAAAAGGCGAAAAGAGCTCCCAATGTATGATAATTTATTTATTGGACTGGTTCATCATCCGGTTTATAATAACAATAAAGAGATCGTTACAACTTCTCTCACCAATCTTGACATTCATGACATTGCCAGAACCTGTAAAACTTATGGTATTAAAAACTATTTTATAATTAATCCCGAACAATCACAGAAAGCTATTTTCAACAGATTGAAAGATTTTTGGCGAACAGGTCCGGGAAAACAATACAATATAAACCGTTTTGATGCCTTTAAACTCATCGAATTTGTACCGGATATTGAAACTGCAAAGCAATGGATCAAGGACAGATACTCACAGGATCCTATTCTTATCACGACATCTGCCCGATTGGTGCATGGAAGTGTTTCCTATAAAGAGATGAGGAGGATCATAAACCGGTCTTTCCCGAAACTCATCCTTTTCGGAACCGGCTACGGCATGTCGGAAGAGCTGATCAATTCGAGTAATTTTCATATATTAAGAATTGAGGGTGCCGGTCCATATAATCATCTTTCTGTACGAAGTGCAATTGCTATAACACTTGACAGGTTGATCGGTGACTACGAATAAAGACACTATTCTAAAATAATCATAATCAATAAATGAAAGTAATAATGAGGTTTTAATGGATATTTTATATAGAGTTGGCCAAGACCAGATGAACAATAAATTGCCGGATTTCAATACCGGTGATACTGTGAAAGTTCACTACACGATCCGGGAGTTTGAAAAACCTCGTATTCAGATATTGCAAGGTATAGTGATCCAGAAAAAAGGTTCTGGGATCAATAAAACATTTACCGTTCGAAAAATCAGTCATGGTGTTGCAGTAGAGCGTATTTTCCCACTTTTCTCACCATTGATCCAACAAATCGAAGTAATATGTTATGGACGTGTCCGCCGTTCCAAACTTTTCTATCTGAGAAAACTCCGAAGTAAAAGCACAAAGGTTAAGCGAGGGAAAAAACCGACACCAAAGAATAAGGTTGAAAATACAGACAGCGAATAAAAGAGAGGTATAGTAACATAAGCGTACAGAATCATTTCTTTTTTTCTTAACATTTATTCACTTCGAATTCAAAAGATTCATGTTCTTTTCATAGCTCTAAGCTTTCTGAAAAATTATGTTTAAACGATTAGATTTCAGGAAAGAATATTGGCGATTCTTTGAACAGCTGATGTTCTCTGTCGCGATAGCCATCGGCTTTTTTGTGGCATATCAGCAATTTCATCCTAAATACATACCGCTTTTCAACGAATTCACAAAAATTTTTCTTTTCTATTTTGCATGTCTGAATATTCTAAAGATCTATTATAATCGCGGCAGTTTCTCTTACATAAAAAAGATATTCTTTGATCTCTGCGCGGTTGTAATCTCATTCATTTTTTATAATGATCTTATCGTTTTTCAGGTATATATAGTTCTTCGTCAGATAGTTATTCTTATTGATATGCTTGCATCTACAAAACCGGCAGTGAACCTATTTTCACGCTTCAGAAACCATCCTTCAAAAATTATTTTGCTAAGTTTTGGAATGATAATTCTGCTGGGCACAACCTTCTTGAGCTTACCTCTTGCTTCATCAAATGGAGAGAGCATTGGACTGATCAATGCTGGATTTACTGCAACTTCCGCAACCTGTGTAACCGGCTTGATAGTTCTTGATACAGGTGCTGATTTTTCATCTTTTGGACATACTATAATACTCATATTGATGCAGATCGGTGGACTCGGCATCATGACTTTTTCCACAGCACTTATCATGCTTTTTGGAAAAAAGATCAGTCTGCAGGGACAATCACTGCTGCAAGGAGTGCTAGGAGAGGTATCAAAATACAGTATGATCAAACTGCTTCGAGCGATCATAGTCACAACTTTTATTTTTGAAGTGATCGGAGCAACGGTACTGTTCCTGAAATTCCGTCCCCTTGCTCATTTTGCTCCGCTTTCCAATTTTAATCTTCTCGGGCATTGTATGTTCCATTCTGTCTCTGCCTTTTGTAATGCAGGATTCTGTCTTTATCCTGACAGCTTTATGCGATTTCAGGGAAGTTGGAGCGTAAATCTTATAATTATGTCTCTCATAATCATTGGCGGGATCGGTTTTACTGTTATGCTCGATGTATTCAACAATGTTATCAGACGAAGACATATTCGTTTTTTATCATTGCATTCAAAAATTGTAATAATCACCACGATTGCTTTGATCGTGATAGGAAGCGTTTTGATCTTTGCTTTTGAGTATAATAATCAGTTGAATCAGTTGCCAATGAAGAATAGTATTCTGGCATCCACCTTCCAATCCGTTACGACGCGAACTGCAGGATTTAACACCCTTGATATTTCTAAGATGAGCTTTTCTTCAGTAATCCTGATGATCGTATTTATGTTTATTGGCGCTTCACCGGGTTCTACGGGTGGTGGTATTAAAACTACAAGTTTTGCGATTCTCGTTCTCTCGGTTTGGTCGATCATCCGACGTAGAGAAGATGTGGAGGTGTTCCACCGCTCTATCGCTTCGGAAAATACTAGAAAAGTGATGTCTCTCATTACAATTTCTGTCACAATTTTAGTTACTCTTATTCTCGTTTTATGTATTTCTGAGGCAAGCCAGGGGTTCAAATTCGAGCAGATCATATTTGAAGCTTTTTCCGCTTTTGGTACAGTGGGACTTTCTATGGGTATCACCCCACACTTGACATCCATTGGCAAACTTGCAATTATTGCGTTAATGTATTTGGGACGTGTTGGTCCTTTGACCATAGCGTTCGCTTTAAGTGAGAAAAAAATAAGTGTTCATTATCATTATCCTGATGAAAATATAGCTATCGGTTAAGAGATAAATTATTCGGAGGAACAATGGCTCAATTTGCCGTAATTGGTTTAGGAAGATTTGGTGTTACTATCGTAAAAACTCTTGTAAAAAAGGGTGCTGAAGTCATTGCAATAGACAATGATGAAAAAAAGGTCGAAGAGATCCGCAGCTTTGTAACTAATACCATATGCATGGATTCTACTGACGAGCAAGCGCTTCGTGCGATCGATATTGGCAATGTTGATGCGGTCGTTATCGCAATTGGCGAGAATATTGAAGTAAGCGTACTGACCGCTGCAATCCTTAGAAAGATCGGTGTAGGAAAGATCCTGGCAAAGGTGGATAGCGAACTCCATGCACGAATTCTCTCTATCATGGGTGTTCAACGTACGATTTTCCCGGAGCAATATGTTGGAAGAGAGATCGCGAACCTTCTTATTTCACAACATGTTTTTACTTATACTGAGATATCAAAAGAACACAGTGAAGTTGAGATCACCGTTCCCTCGTTCTTTGTAGGAAAAAGTCTGAAAGATCTCGATGTAAGAAATAAATATAATATCAGCATCATTGCAATAAAAAGCACGAAACCCACAGTTGATGAACAGGGAAATAATATCCTGCTTGAAGACACAAATGTGCTTCCCTCTGCTGATGATGTGCTTCACAAATCAGACAAAATAATCATCATCGGTAAAAATAATGATGTGGATGAATTGATCAAAATGGCTGAAAAACATAAGATCAAAGAATAATTTTTTGGAGTTTCCATGCATTTAACATTTCAGAGCAAATTTCGTATCATAGTTATTATTCTCCTTATTTTTGTTGTCATTAATGCTGCTTTTATTCTTTATAAATTAAATAATTCCATCCTTCCTGAAGTTATCAAAGATAGAATAATGACAGTCCAGTACATCTTCCTATTTATTGAATTGATCCTTGGTATTGTGCTTCTGTTCTACGTTCCAATGATACTACAGAATTCTTTCAAGCCTATTGAATCAGTCTTTGATGAGCTTAAAAGAGGTAAGTTCGACATCTCAATTCCGGAACAGTATCGCCATGGACCAATTGCAACTCTTACCAGTGCAACGAACACGATGATCACAAATCTGAAAAAGTTTGATAAAGAGAAAAAAAGCAAAATCCTGGAGTACGCTCACAGATTGAATGTTATTCTTGAAAATACTAATGATGGAATTATCATTACAAATGAAAAAGATGAGATCGTGATGATAGACAAACACGCTCAAAAACTTCTTGGACTGGCTTCTGTAGAAAATAATCCCCCATTTCTTGATTTTCACTATGAAGGTGAAGTCCTGAAATTTTTCCAAGAAGCGGTTTCCCAGAAAATGCTCATCTCAGAGCGGAAAATATATATACCGAAAATAAAAAAGCATGTAACTTTTCATGTGGGTATAATCCACAACGAAGAGGGAATTGTGACAGGAATGGTCTTTGTCATAACAGGTATTGACCTAAAAAAATTATATGAATCTCCCAGTACAGAAGATGGAAAATCTAGATCAGAAGGATAGATTTGTTAGAGAACTTACCTTTGCAGTTCGCACAAAAGAAAGCATCAGGATTGACAAATACATAGCGAATTTAAATATAAACGAGCTCTACTCACGATCCTTTGTTGACCGTTTGTTGAAGAAAGGTTTTGTGACACTTGACGGAAAAGCTGTTAAGAAAAGCGAGCATGTTCATAAAAACCAGATCATACATATAAAAATTCCTCCCCCCACAAAAAAGGACATTTTACCGGAAGATATTAAGCTTTCCTTTGTGTATGAAGACGAGCATCTTGCAATCATAGATAAACCTGCAGGCATGGTCGTACATCCTGCGCCCGGGCATTACCACGGCACACTTGTCAATGCAATCATGTACCACTTGAAGCAGCTTTCATCCCTTGATGACCCTCTACGACCGGGCATCGTACATCGGCTTGATAAGGACACATCCGGTTTGATCATCGTAGCAAAGAACGATTTTGTTCATACAAAATTGAAGGAGCTCTTTATTAACCACCAGATCCAAAAAATCTATATTGCCTACACTATGGGAAATCTTTCAGCTTCTGAGGGGACAATTCGTACATTCTACGGTCGAAATCCTGCAAACACCAGAAAAATGGCAGTTCTTGATGAAGGAAAACTCGCAGTTACGCATTACGAAGTTATTGAAACCTATCCAGGTCTCGATATTACAAAGATTTTTTTAGAAACAGGAAGAACTCACCAGATTCGTGTCCATTTTTCGCATCTTATGCATCCTGTTATGGGTGATACAATGTACTCGACTAAAAAGCAGATGATCAACCTCGTGCCAGAAAGATCTAAAAAAATCATGAGGCATCTGTTATCGAACACACTAAGGCGACAGGCGCTTCATGCTCACCAATTGGAATTCATTCATCCCATTACAAAAAAGATGATCTTCGTTACCAGTCCCATTCCTCAGGATATGGATAATGTTTTGAGAATTATGAGAAAAAGCTTTTACTGCTCAGTCATCTAGTTTATTTGCAGAAATTTAGTGCATCTTTCTAATAAGAAATTAATTCATCAAGGTTAGGAGACCAACGATTCCAACCAATTCATAATAAAAATATTGCCAATCTCTTCACCGAAACCAAGTTTTGTAAAAAATTATTCAAGAAGGATACATGGATAAACAATTCTTCACTTCGAATAGAAAACAACTGTTTAAACTTTTGCCGGATAACAGTCTTGGTGTGTTCTCAGCAACTGTTTCAGACGCAGGTAGTTTGCCTGTAGATTTCGAGCAAAATGCTAACTTTTTTTATCTGACAGGATTAAGAATTGCTAATGCTCAAATTTTGCTTCATAAAAATAGGAAAACAAATCTCAGTATCCTTTTTATAGAAAGAAATATCCCAGAAATGGAAGTCTGGATCGGGAAAAAACTATCGAAAGAGGACGCAAAGAAAATTTCAGGAATTGAACATATATTTTTCATTGATGAATTCCCACGAATCCTTCACACGTATGCGATTTCCGGTGAAGTATGCTTCTATGATCATAAAGCGAATAAGATCGGAGCTAATTTAACAGATTCATTATTCCAGATCAAAGATATCACAACTCACTATCCGGCGCTCAAAATTCTGCATCCCGGACCCTTTATGACTATTCTTCGTTCTGTAAAAAAAGTTGATGAGATCACAAATATGAAAAAAGCGATCAGTATCACAAATGATGCCATACACAACCTCATTACTCATACTGAGCCCGGCATGATGGAATATGAATTGGAAGCTCATTTCCGTTATGAATGTATTCGAAATAATGCAAAACAGCTTGCCTTCTCCCCAATTATTGCAAACGGTGAAAATGCGACAATTCTTCATTATGAAAAAAATATCGGCAAAGTTTGTTCTGATGTTCTTGTTCTTGCTGATGTGGGAGCCAAATGGAATGAATATTGTGCTGATATTTCGCGAACCTACCCTGCAAACGGCACATTTACCAAACGCCAAAAGGAAGTATATCAAGCTGTTCTTGATGTGAATAAAGCTATCATCAAAAAGGTGAAACCCGGTATTACGTTGCGGGATTTGCAGGAAGAGACCGTTAAGCTGATAAAAAAAGCTCTTAAAAAATTAAACCTCATCAAAAAAGATGAAGAGTATAAAAAATATTATATGCATTCTGTTAGTCACCCACTTGGCTTGCAGGCACATGATCTTGTTGATCATGACAAAAAACTTGAAGCAGGAAATGTTATCACAGTCGAACCCGGTATTTACATTCCTGAAGAGAAGCTTGGTGTCCGTATCGAAGATGATATTCTTGTGACAAAAGACGGACATGAGAATCTTTCAAAAGATATACCAAAAGAGATCAACGATATCGAAAATATCATGAAAAAATAAGGAATATTATGAAAGAAATAGCAATTTATCCAGGCACCTTTGACCCGATCACAAACGGACATATAGACATCATCGAACGTGCTGCTGTAATATTTGAAAAGGTTATTATTGGAGTTGCAGAGGAAACCTATAAAGAATGTTTGTTCACTCTGGAAGAGCGAGTCGAGCTTGCAATAGAAGGGACAAAACACATCCCCAATGTGAAAGTCGAATCCTTTTCAGGACTCGCAGTCAATTTTGCAAGGGACAGAGGCAGCTCGGTAATGATGCGGGGACTTCGTGCAGTATCGGATTTTGAATATGAACTGCAAATCGCTCTTGCAAACAGAACACTTTCCGAAGATGTGGAAACTATTTTCCTAATCCCTCAAAGTAAATACCTCTATCTCAGCTCAAGCTTGGTAAAACAGATAATCAGCACCGGTGGATCGATCAAAGAATATGTACCTAAATCCATAAGCGATAAAATAGCAGAAAAATTCAAAGAAATAGAATAAAATGAGTTATAAAAAAACAATTCTGGACAATGGAATTACTGTCCTGTCCGAACATATAGAACATGTACGCTCTATCTCCATTGGGGCGTGGATCAATGTCGGCTCCCGAGATGAGACTGTGCATAATCGTGGTATTGCTCATTTTCTTGAGCATATGCTGTTTAAAGGCACTGAATTCCGTTCAAAAATTGAGATTGCGAATTATCTGGAATCACTCGGAGGATCGATAAATGCCTTTACAAGTAAAGAATACACCTGTATTTTTGCACGATGCCTGGAAGAAAATCTTAAACAGAGTGTTGATCTTATCTCTGATCTGCTTCTTCACTCCACATTTCCTGATGAAGAACTACAAAAAGAAAAAGAAGTGGTCATAGATGAAATAAATGACATTCAAGATACTCCAGGCGATTTGATCTTTGATCTTTTCTATGAAAATTCATTTCCAGACAATTCGCTTGGCTACCCGATTGTGGGGTATAAAGAGGAAGTTGCTCGTTTTGAAAAAACTACCTGCACAGCTTTTATGTCCGAAAATTATAAGCCGGACCGTTTTATTATCTCAGCATCAGGTTATATCGACCATCAAAAGCTGGTTCGTTTCGTTGAAAAATATTTCAATTTTGGTAAATCTATCCCGACACCTTCAGACCGAGCATTGAGTTCACCTCCATCAATAAAAAAATATACGCATGAATATACCAAAAATGCGAATCATCAATGCCATATATGTATTGGAACTCACACCTTTTCCTATACTGATGAAGACCGCTATACACTTCTTGAGCTGAATGCAATTCTTTCTGGAGGGATGAGTTCCCGGCTTTTTCAAAATATTCGAGAGAAACACGGGATTTCCTATGACATCGGTTCATTTGTGGACTTCTTTCACGATACCGGCTGTATAGGTATTTATGCTGCAACAAAACCCAAAAACAGCAAGAAAAGTATTGATTTGATCCACAAAGAGATCCGGTCTATCATGGAGAAACCTGTTGCCGAAACTGAACTTGAACGTATAAAAGCATTGCTCAAATCAAGTATATTGATCGGACTTGAGAGTACTTCTGCACGGATGAATCGGCTTGCCAAGCAGTACATTTACATCAAGGAGATATATCCAATAGACAGAGTGATCGCTCAGATTGAGAACATCAAATCTGCGGATATTCAGCGTGTAGCCCAAAGAATATTTGATAAAGAAATTTTTATTACAACCATTCTGAAACCTACGGAGAAAGAATAATAAAGTAGTGTGTGAATCATGGATATCGTAATAAATAACATCCATCGAATCGACGTTATCAATGAGGTAATAGATAAAGTCAGTGTAGGAATTAAAGGTGGCATTATTACTCAAATTTCAGATAAACCCTTGCAAGGAAATATCATTATTGACGGCACTAATAAATATCTCACTCCAGCATTTTTTGATGCTCATTTCCATGTTGAAAGTACAAACCTTACGCCGGTTAATTTCGCTGAAGCAGTGATTCCTAATGGTACTGCAGCTATCGTGGCAGACTGCCATGAAATCTGCAATGTTGCCGGCATGAAGGGTTTTCATTATTTCAGACAGGCATGCCATCATGCCCGAATGAAAATATTTCTTACTGCACCTTCCTGTGTTCCTGCAAGTCCCTTTGGCACGAACGGAGCAAATTTTGGTGTTACAGAAATTAAGGAAATGCTCTCTTATGATGATGTTGTTGCGTTGGGTGAAATGATGAATTTTCCGGGTGTGATAAACAGAGATCCTCAAGTTATGGCAAAGATCAAAGCTACTCATGATATGGGAAAGATCGTTAACGGTCATGCCCCCGGACTCCGCGGCGAAAACTTGCGAACATACATCTCAGCAGGTATTTATGATGATCATGAATCCCTCACTTTGCCTGAGATGAAGGAAAAGTTATCTCTTGGTATGAAAATATTTCTACGTGAAGGTTCGGCAGAAACTGTGCCTGATGACTGCTATACTCTTCTCAAAACGGAAAAAGACGATGTGATGTTCTGTGCTGATGATAAATTGGTAACTGATATTCTAAGACAGGGACATATAAATTTCAATGTTCGAAAAGCAGTAAAACTCGGCATAGATCCGATACGGGCAGTGCGAGCCGGTTCATACAACACAGCTCAACATGATAATATGCAAGACCGCGGTTGTATTGAAGTGAATAAAATTGCTGATGTGCTTATCCTCCCTGATCTTGTAACTTTCATGCCCGAAATGGTCATTTTAAACGGTGCTGTGGCATATCAAAAAGATAAACCCTCTCCCCCTGTCCAAATGTATCCCGTTCCTGATTCCATTATGCACTCCATAAAAACCAAGACTATTAAGGCGATTCCTGCGATCCCCCAGAAATATTACGGGCATGTGATCGAAGTTGAAGACGGGATGGTATATACTAAAAAATTAAAACACGACGTGCAAGAAGAAATCTCTATCAAGCAGGATATTCTTAAATTGGTTGTTGTTGAACGCTATGGTAAAACAGGTAATATTTCTGCCTGTCATGTTCACGGTTTTGGTTTGAGAAAGGGAGCACTTGGTTCCACTGTAGCCCACGATTGCCATAATATTATTATCGCCGGCACGAATGATGAAGATATATTAACTGCCGTCAACCAGCTTATTGAACACCAAGGTGGATTGTGTGCTATAAACGGTGCTGATATTACTTTTGATGAACTCCGTGTAGGTGGTTTGATGAGCACAAAAGCCCCTATTGAAACTGCAAAGAACCACGATCTTGTACGTAATAAAGCTGCTGAATTTGGATGCATGCTCCGCTCTCCAATGAGCACACTCTCATTCCTCGCATTAGAAGTCATTCCTGAACTGAAATTAAGCGATCAGGGATTGTTCGATGTAGCTTCCTTCTCTTTTGTAAATTAACGAATCCCCTATCATAACCTCCTGAATTCTGACTTCATCAATAACTAAACAACCTCTCCCTCTTTAAATAAAACCTCTTATACTTTTTTTTCAATTCACTATTTTTCTCATCATCGAGATTGTAATCATTTTGAATAATTTCAAATGCCAATCTTCTCGCATCTTCCAGGATTGGTCTGTCGCGAACAATATTTGCAATACGAAATGCAGGCAGACCCGACTGCTTGGTTCCGAAAAACTCACCAGGTCCCCGAAGCTCAAGATCAACTTCAGAAATGCGGAATCCATCATTGGTCTCTTTCAATGTATTGAGACGTATCATTGCTCCTTCACTGATTGGTTCGTAGGCAACAAGCACGCAGTAAGATTTATGAGCACCTCTGCCGACGCGCCCTCTCAGCTGATGAAGTTGTGACAGTCCGAAACGCTCTGCATGCTCGATCATCATAATTGTCGCATTGGGTACATCAATTCCCACTTCAATAACTGTTGTAGAGACCAGCACATCTATCTTGTACTCCTTAAAGGCATGCATGATCTCGTCTTTTTCCTGATTAGACATTCTTCCATGTAGAAGTCTCACATGATAATTCTTGAAGACACCATTCTGCAATTCTTTATAGGTGTTAGTCGCATCCGCCAGCTGGCGGATCGATTTTTCAGACTCCTCAATCAGCGGGCAAACTACATATACCTGACGTCCGGCTCTAAGTTGCTTGATGATAAAATCATAGACTTGTGATTTTTTATCAGCAGATATCCAATTTGTATAAATCTCTTTCTTGAAAGGAGGTAACTCATCGATCACACTTACATCGAGATCTCCATAAACGGTCAGAGCAAGAGAGCGAGGAATGGGTGTGGCGCTCATGATCAATTTGTCCGGTGTTTGTGCCTTTTGAGTTAATGAAAGCCGTTGCATAACCCCGAATCGGTGCTGTTCATCGATCACGATCATACCGAGTTTGTGAAAATTAACATCTTCCTGAATAAGCGCGTGTGTGCCGATTACAATATTCACATTACCGCTTTCGATTGCTGCTTTGATGTCTTTTTTTCCTGCATAAGTACCACCGAGTAAAAGCTCTACACGCAAACCAAAATTCTCGAGGAATTCTTTCAATGAGAAATAGTGCTGGGTTGCGAGTATTTCTGTCGGCGCCATGATCGCTGCCTGAAAGCCGTTTTCGATCGCCAGAAGCATCGCAAAAATCGAAATTATTGTCTTTCCTGATCCCACATCCCCTTGCAGTAATCTATTCATCTGATGAGGAGATCTCATATCTCCAACGATCTCGTTGAGCACACGTTTCTGAGCATTTGTAAGTGTAAAAGGAAGCGTTTTTTTTAATTTGGTAGTATAGGTTTTTTTCAACTCCATAGAATAACCGGAAGCTTTATGCCAGTTCACTTTCTTTCGTGCAAGCATCAGCTCGAGAAAAAACAGCTCTTCAAATACAAACCTTTTACGTGAAGCAGCAACATCCTCATTAGAATCAGGAATATGTATCTTATACAGAGCTTGGTTCAATGGTAAAAGATGCTTGGTCTTTCTTATATGTGCAGGTAGGGTTTCATCAAGTAAAAGTTCTTGAGATAAAACGGTTCGAATGATTTTTCGTAACACCTTATCAGAGATTCCCTCGGTTAGATGATACAAAGGGAGAATATCCTGCTCGACCCAAAAGCTTTTCTTTTCTTTATCCGCCAGCTGGAGAATCTCAAAATCAGGATGGATCATACATAATTTGTTATAATAGTACTGAATTTTCCCAAGTATGTAAATCTCTTTACCAACTTCAAACTGTTTGATAAGCCACTGCGTGGGACGGAACCACATTAAAGTGAGATAGCCGGTTCCATCATAAATAAATACGCGGAATTGCTGCTTTTGAAATCTGTTCCCTTTTGTGTCAAAGCCGGTTATACGCCCCTTTACACTTGCCATATCATTGATCTTCAGGTCTGCGATACGTTTGTCAGAAATTTTGTTCAGGTAATCTCTTGGAAAATAAAAGAGCAAGTCTTTAACAGTCTTTACACCTAATTTATTGAGAAGGTTCGCCCTTTTTGGTCCGACCCCCGGAACAAATTGTATATTATCATGCAACTGTAATGCCACTATTACTCCGATTGCACGTTAGCGGATTATTGCAAATTTTCCGTTCAGATAAGTCTTGTCCGATTTTGATGAGAGCACGAAGAAATATATTCCACTGGCAACATCCTTCCCATTGTTCTTAGCATCCCAGAAAAATCTGAAATGATCTGACTCTTCAAGTTCTGCAACTAATTCGCCAGCGAGATTGTAGATATAGAGCATATTTTCGCCAGTTGGAAGTTTCGCATAAGGTCTGGACTCAAAATAGATACAGGAATGTTCAGCAGGTTTGAATGGATTTGGGTAGATCACCACATCGTCGATGCTGCCTGTTCCCTGCCCGTTATTGATCTGAGCTCCGATATTAAACGAACACATTCCTTCAGCAGTTCCTACAAATAGCTCGCCTGTATAAATATTATGAGCAAAAGAGAGCACAATATCGCTTGGAAGGGATGAATTCTCAGTAGTAAAATTTGTGAAGTAATAGTTATCTTCATCGAGCATGGAGATACCGCCGCCATTAGTTGCGATCCATTTGCGGTTGTGCTGATCGACATAGACCTGATTAACCTGACTGGATTTACCTGCCCCCATTCGTGATTCCGGATTCCCCTCTTCATCATACCAGTAATAATAGTAATTAACCCACTCGATGCCATTCCAGCGGTATATTTTCACGTCTTCCATAAGACCGTTTGTATAGCGGAACCATTCCTGCCAGTGAAAATCATACATATATAAACCATCCAAACATGCTGCAAAAAAATAGTCCACATAGTCGTCTGAACCCTGCACATCGAAATTATAACAACTTAGACCGTCGGCACCAGAGAAGCTATTCCAATATTGTGTACTATCATTTTGGGGGAAACCTGGACCATTCCAATACTGAATTCCTGTATAATAACAACCAAACCACACATTGTCCCCTAAAATCTTCATAGCCAACATATCAGCCTCCTCACCATCATACAACTTATTTGGTATAAATGTAGTGTAAGTACTATCCGGTCTTAAAATTGCCACCCCTCCCGGGTTTGCAGCGTAACCTCCTATCCATATATTCCCATCTTCATCGCATTCCAAGATCGAAATCGATGAACTCATTATCCAATCGAAATCATTGCTTTTATAAATTTTCCAACTATTTTCTGAGGTATTGAGAACAGATATCGTTTTACCCCCCCCCCCCCAATGACCAAACCACATATTGTCTGATTCATCCTGACACATTGAGTAAACAGTATTATTACCTATTCCAGAATTTTTTGTATCGTAATTTATCCACTGCGAACCGTTGAATTTTGATACACCTTTCTCACTGGCAGGTGAAAGATTTATTCTGCTGAATCCGCACCACAAATCATTATTGTTATCAAACATCATATCGGCTACAATATTCGAATTAATGCAGTTTTGCTTATAATGATGCCATACATCATTTCTATAACAGTATAATCCTTCCCCCCAGCTACTTACCCAAACACTCCCTTCGTTATCAATTATCACATCGGAAATCTGGTTAAACAAAGAGTCTTCTTCATTCCATATTTGATAATCTTCAGTATTCAGTATATTATATCTGCCAATTCCGTTTGCATAATTATAAATTTGATCTGTTTCATTCCACATTCCAAATCCAACCCATACTGTAGAGTCGTTAGCAGCCATAATGGAAGATATTTTTAACGATGGTAGATGATTTACATATTTTGTAAACTCTAAGGAATCTGAATATATGTTATCAATCATTCCGAATCCCTCTTCAGTTCCAAAATAAATTCTTCCATTGTAAAAATCAATGTCTGTAATACCTGTATTACCGAAAGGATAGCCTGGAGTAGTATTATTGATATGCTTCCACCAACCATCTACAACCAGCATCGAGTCATAGTCTATTACAGCATAGTCAATTCCTTCGTTTGTGCCCACCCAAACCCTATTTGAATCATCAAAAGTAATTGTATTCACATAACTATTGGATAGCCACCTTGGAGCATTAAAAGTCTTAATAAACTGTATTTTTTCTTCCAAAATTTCGAACATTATAAGACCCTGATCTGTCCCTGCAAAAATAAAATCATCATAATCATCTATATCATTAATATAATCACAGTCAACTCCCTGATTCTCTTGATATGGTTTAAGAAATTTACCATCTTGATACCGTGAAATACCTTCAAGAGATGTGCCAAACCAAAACTCATTAACATCGGCGATATAATGAACCGATCGTACGTTATTTTTGCCTAATCCATCGCTTTTTACCAATGTTGAAAAGGTGAAGTTTGTCTTATCGAGAAGACTGATTCCTCCCCATGTTGCAGCTATGACAGAGTCTCCCTTGCAAAGTATCTGATGAATATGAGTGGTGTTGGTATAGGTTTTCCAACCTGTCAAGTATATGTCTTCTGCCTGATAACCATAAATATAAATTGTATAAAAAATAAGTAATAAAACTAAAAAACCCTTTTTCATTATAAATCCTTTTTTTGTTACTGTCATTAGTTATTTCCTAACACTATAATAATATTTTTATTTGAAATTAATGTATTTTGACTCATAATATTTTCATATTTTGCTGTCATTTAAAAAAATCTCTTTTAATAATATTATAAAAAATTATAAAAATTATTGAGCCTAAAATAAATAAAAGACTGACAAGGAACTTTTTATCAACCATTAAGAATCCCATAGAAATAATACCAAATAAAAAAGTCAAAAAATATCCTATAAAGACGACTGTCTTATAGGGTAATCCTATATCCAGCATTTTGTGATGAAGATGATTTTTGTCTGCTTGAAAGATACCATTAGAAGATTTCAATCTACGAATAATTGCCAAAATCGTATCAATTAATGGGAGGAACAACACAATGATTGGAATTAGCATTGTCATTGCAGTTGTGCCCTTGAACTGTATATTACCTGCTACTGATATTGCTGCGATATTAAATCCCAGATACAGACTACCCGTATCTCCTAAAAATATTTTTGCAGGATGAAAATTGTATTTTAGAAAAGCCAAACAACTCCCAAAAATTGAAAAAGCGAAATAAGCAATAAAAATGTTACAACAAACTATGCTAGCTATACCTAATATTAGTGCCACGATTGCAGCGATACCAGTGGCTAATCCGTCAAGCCCATCAATTAAATTTATTGAATTAATTATAAGCAGAAACCAAATTATTGTGAGAGGAATAGAGAAAACTCCAACATTTACTGATGAACCAAAAGGATTAGTAATTAATCTAATTTTGAAACCGAGAATGATCATAAATAAAACAATGATAATCTCTACAACTATTTTTTCCCAAGGACGTAAATTATAAATATCATCCAATAAACCTAAAACAATTATGAAAAATCCCCCGCAAATCAATCCCATGAAAAGATTATTGAACTCCTGAAATCCAAATAAAACTAAAACAAATTGGCTAACAACTAATCCGATAAAAAGCGAAATTCCACCACTCTTTGGGGTCGGAACTTGATGAATACGTCTTTCTCTTGGGTAATCAATTATACCAAATTTTTTGGAAAGTCTACAATTTATAGGTACCATAAAATAGGCAACCAAGAATGAAAGCAGAAATACTCCGAAATAAATCATAATTTTACTCATATAAACTAATATATAAATTATTATAGCTATCCGAAAATTTTTTCAAGGAAAATTTTTTTTTCACGAGTATAAGACTTTTTTTACCCATTTCATTTCTTATCTGATCATGTGTAGATAACCATAAAATCTTTTGAGTAAGTAAAGTTTTATCGCCAATTTTTATGAGATAACCGTTATAACCATCTACCACAAGCTCATTATTCCCATTTATATCCGATGCAATTATCGGCAAGCCAGCTGACATCGCTTCGAGAATAGAAAGGGACAATCCTTCCCATCGTGAGTACAAAACATAAATATCAAATAATGAAAGCCAATCTCTAACATTTGTTGTCCATCCTGGAAGCAATATTCTAGAAGTTAGATTTTTCTCTTGAATTAATTTTTCAGCATCATTCCATAATTCACCATCTCCAAGAAATACAAATTTGATTTTATTACTTTTTTCAACGATTTCGATGGCAATTTTAATCAAGTTGATAATATTTTTTTGTTCAGAAAATCTGCAAACCGAACCGAAAATTATATCATCCTTATGAAATCCTAATTCCTCTCTATGAATGTATGTTCGTGAAGTAACTATATCGATCCCATTATATATGGTCAAAATTTTTCTTTCGGGAATTATATGATCTTTAATGGCAAGTTCTCGTTCAGAACGGTTGACCGAAATTGTCATATCACAAAAGAGACTGGCGATTCTTTCTAACATTTTATAGAGATTTTGCTTTACTTTTCTTTGGAAAGGATTGAAAGGGAAACCATGAATTGTATGGATGACAACAGGAATACCAGCTATTCTGGCAGCGATTCTACCAAGGAAACCCGTTTTAGAAGAATGGGTATGGACAATATCAAATTTACCACTATGGCAAATCTTATAAATTTTAAAAAAAATAATAATATCGTACAAGTTTATCTCTCGAATCAAACCATGTAATGGATAATGCCTTATGCCCATATTCTTCAGTTTTTTAATTAATAAACCATAAGGTGCTGAAATAACTGAAAATTCAAATTGCTCCGAATTTGCATTCTCCATGATATCTATCATCACATTCTGTACTCCCGATAATAAAGGCAATAACTGGATATGTAGAATTTTAATATTTCTTTTACCAGACATTTTTTTCATTGATATAGAATACCATTTTCATTAATACTATCTTCTTTAAAGGTAAGCATATCGCTTCTCATGAATGGTTTCCCATCCCTATAAATAATTCTGTATTTTTGTTTTTTTAATTCTGGCTTTAGCAGTTCTGGGTAATCACCATATTTTCCGACTTTATATTTTTGCAAAAAAGGTTGCTGTTCGAGAAAGATCTTCTGCATGATATCCTTTAAATTTTCCACTCCCCAAACTTCTTTAGCTTTCGCACTAATAAAATCTATTATTCTATCTGCTTTTCTTCTCTTTTTGCAACGAACCCATGAAAGCCAGTAATATCTATAGAGTAGTCTTTCAATTGATTTTGCATTTCCAATATGAATAAAATATATATCAAATATCCTCATTACACGATAAAAAATTGGAACCTTCAACACTTCATACACTCCTCTTTTTACATACCTAAGAGAAGGGTGAAATGTATGCACATAACCTTCGGAATGGAGATCACGACCTTTTCTAACATGAAACAGGTCGTAAGAAAAATTAATAATAACAGGATAAATATGATAGAAATTATGTTGGTCCAAAGACAACAAATATTTTCGCAATCCGATAATATTCCGTTCCCCTGAAGTATATGCTATAAAATCACCATCCCAACGAACAATCCATCTATAAGAAGTTAGCGACAAAGCTCGGTTGCTGATCTTACAAATATCATGAGATGAATTTTTTTCAATAATAACTCTGAATGGAAGAACAGGCACTACTTTTTCTATTTCCCGAATCGTGTTGTCCGTTGAGCCGTTATCAATAATAACAACTTCATCCGCAAAATTGCTTAGAGATTTGAGCGACACACCTATCCAAGCTTCTTCATTTTTGACTCTCATCATCACGCTGATCCCATGCTTGCGAGATGGAATTTTTTGAAAGCAGGAAAATAATTTTGTCGCTTTTGATAAAATATAAATAATATTTTGTTTGAGCGTGAATTTATATTTCATGTCTATTGATTTTCTTCTGTAAAAACGTAATAAATTTTTCTGTTTGATACTCTCTGCTATAGACTTGATCGATCTTGTATATATTTTTCTGTCCAGTAAATATTTCATTGCAAAGTTTTATAAAATTTGTTTTAATATGCGCAATATCCTCCATGGGACATATTATAGTATGACCGTAATATTTTAAAATCTCTGTGGTTTCACCATCCTGTGGAACCATAGCTAATATCTCCTTTCGCGAACGCAAATATTCAAAAAGTTTTCCAGGGATAACTCCATTTCCTTTGTAGCTTGCTACGAATAGAATCATCACATCTGCTGACAGCATTTTTTCAATTACTTTTTTATGGGAAAGTTGTGGTAAAATATTAATTATTTCTCGTGCCCTGCAATTTTTCAATAATTGTGTAACCTCATAAAAATAATTTCCTACAAATGTAACTCTGACATTATCAGGCAAGGAATTCTCTGAATGCAGCTCATCCAAGGCAGAAATAAAATATCTTGGAGATTGAAGTCCATAAAACCCACCCATATAAAAAAATTCAATTGCACTTTTTTTTGCTTTCTTAGGCAGTATAGCTGGAAAATCTCTTTCATCCCATGCATTATACATGACATGTATTTTTCGTTTTAAATTATCTCCAAACTCAGCAGAGAGATTGTCTTTAAGTCGCTTGCTGTTTACAGAAATAGCATCTGACCATTTTAAAATTTTCCTTTCCCAGCTTTGTGCAAATTTCTTATGAAATATAGAGAGAAAACTCATATAAGGATGAAGTGTCCATGCATCACGATAATCAATAACAAGCGGTATATCGCGTCTCTTACTAACAAGATAAGCAACAACTGCAGTAGTATAAGGACCAATCGTTGCCATAACTGCGTCATAGCGAGTTTTGGAACATAATTTCACACCTTGTTTATACGCAAAGGGCAACCAGCCAATTTTATCATCAATTGGAAATAATTTTCTAATAATCCTCTTATATTTCTCAGGAGTTTGAAAATATATCTTTTCTTCCTTAAGATTCGGTTTCCTTTTCAACCAATGCATAAAAGACATTAAATCCCAGGATCTCACACAATGCACAGAATTTTCCAAGCATTCTCTCAGCATACCTCTATCGTGGGAATGGAACAATATATCTTTTACTGAAATAACATCAACATCCCAGCCATTTTCACGGAAGTAATACACCATTTTACAGGGTCTTTGTACTCCGGGACCACCTAACGGAGGGTAAAAATAGCTAAATAATAACAATCGCATTGGTTTTCTCAAAATTTTAATATTTTTGTACAAACAACTTTTTTATTAATATCTTGTCATTACTTTTTACAATATACTTGAAAATCATACAAGATATAAAGAAAATAATCACTAATTTAACAATAAAAATCACCCACGTTACGGGTAAAAGACACGTAATATATGACATAGTAATCAGGCATAATAAAACGATAAACGCATACTCAATCTTATACTTAACTGGAAATACTTTCTTTGAAGAATAGTAATTAAAAACTACTATAATTAAATAAGCAATAATGGAAGCATAGCCAGCGCCATTTACTCCGAACGTCGGAATAAGAAAAAAATTGAGAATCAAATTTGAAACAGCACCGATAGCAACTGCTGTAGTAATATTCATTGCCTTGTGTTTCATATACAAGCCAAGATTAATTATACTGTATATGCCAAGCAGGAAATTAGATGCAACACCGAAGATCACTAATTTCGCAGCGCTGAAATATGTTTTATCAATAACAAGCTGGAAAATCTCCGGCGCGAAAATCACAATAATCATTCCTATAAAGCCGCCAAAAAGTACGTAATAATTAAATATTTTTTTAAAGACCTTTTTTGTACTGTTAGAATCCTTTAGCTTCATCGCATAAGGAAAGAAAACAAGACTTACCAAAGAATTAACAATCGTAATTATCATTCCCATTTTGTATCCTACTGCATAGATTCCCACATCATATAGAGAGTTTGGTGAAAAATAAGTGAGCATCCATCTGTCGGAAAGTCTTAAAGATATCATTGCAAGAGTAGCAGGTATCATTATTATACCAAACGCAAGAAGTCTTTTTATAAGGGAAAGAGAAAAATAACTTTTGTTTTCTTGTATGCAAGATAATCTATTTAATATTTTTCTGATAGAGATCAAACCGCATAAAGCTGAAACAAATGAAGAAATTGCAAGAAAAATAAATACTCTTTCAATTGAAAATCCTTCAATAAATATGCACGACAAAACAAATAAAAAAAATATTGTGTTCTTTATAATCCCGATTTTAAAATATGATGATGATTTCTCCATTATATTAAGAATACTTAGCGTCAATCCCAAAAGTACATCACAAAAAAGGACGATAGAAATAGGAATAAAAAGATGAGAATATTTGCTTGTTCTTAATACAAAAATCGAAAGTTCATGACGAAATAAAATTACTAGCAGGGACAATACAATTCCTACAAAAATAATCGTAATAAAAATCGATGAAATATAAGTAAAATGATATTCATCTGTTTTTTTATAATAGAAATAAGAAAAAACTGTTTGTTGCTGTCCCAGCATATAGACCAGACTAGCAAAGGACGTAAAAACAAGCAGATTGGTATAAATAGCATATTCTTCAGGAATCAACCACTTGGTAAATAGTGGCAATAACATCAATAGAAGAAGTTTATTGAAGAATGTATTTGCAGAATACTCTAAAATTTTCTTTAGATATTTACTCATTTCCCAAAACTTTATTATACATATCCACTGTTTTTTCAGCAATTATTTTCCAAACAAATCTACTTAAAATATGCTCTTTAAGCTGTTTGTTTTTCTTTTTACTCAAAGATTTTACGATTCCTCTTTTTATGGAATCAACTGAATGAGGTTCTGCATATTCTGCAAATTCCTCGAAATACTCTCTCGTTCCGCCATAAGGAGTGATGACTACATTTGCGCCAGCAAGACCCGCTTCCAAAGCTGCACGACCCGGGGTCTCGTAGCGGGTGGGAAGAATAAAGGTATGACAAGCAGCATATGCAGATGCGAAAAGCGGATCGTCGTGTTTGAGCCAATTGATATGAGTAATATTCTTGGATTTTTCAATTTCCTCTCTGCATGCAGCACCTTCTTCATTATTAAGAATGTCCGCAATAATCACAGAAGGATGGTCGATCTTCTGCAGTGCTTTGATGATATTGAGACCGTTCTTTCGAATTGGTCCGAGATGACCCACATATAAGATAAAATCCTTAAGCCCGTATTTCTTCTCAAAAAGCGAAGGGTCAGCATGGGCGAACCGTTCCTCGACTCCATTGTGTATGACTTCGATCTTCTCTCTTTTTACACCAAGTGCTCCACATAGAAGATTTCCTTCATCACGAGTGTTCGGCAAGACCATTTCTGCATTATCACAAATATATTCTGTAAAAAAATAATCGGAATAGGTTCGTTTAAAGATCTTTCTGAAAGGCGATTCAAGCATTCTGTACAGATGTATTTTTTGAGCTGAATGGTTGCTGTAGAAGATTGGATTCACTACGTATTTTGCACCATATAATTGTAAATTAAGCGCAAGAGGATAGGTATGAATGTTTGCATTGAAAATGTGCACAAGATCTTCATCGGTAAATTTTAAATCATAGTCCCACATATCGAACAAGTGAACGTCTATACCTAATTTTTTCAGTTCATCTTTCAGACATAGGATTTTATAGGTGGGTCCTCCCCGATTGATCATCAAAGTTTGGTAGCTTGCCAGGAAAATTCTCATTGTTTCTTCTTTGCTTTTCTTTGTTCGTAATTATTGAGCGAATCTCTCCAATGATATTGTCTCATTGATTTCTTTTCATTAAATCTAAGAGGTTGTCTTTTGTTAAAGGATAATTCATCAATCTTATAATATACATTTGAATGAATGATCGCAGAGCCCTTTTGAAAGTCAAGTAATCGAAAAGTAACATCACTATCATTATCATCAGTAACTGCTATCCCTCCATTACAAAATTCATAAGAAAAATTTTTATCGTTCCTTATACTCCACCATTTAGCAAATTCGTGCATAGTTGGATTCCAATGCCTTTTTGTTTGAATGTATGCAAAGACCTCTTCCCACACATTCAGCTTTTTATGATGAGGATGATGATATAGAATAACAGGCATATTTCTGGAAAATTTATAGTCTATAATCGATTTGTAGTATTGTACCATTTCCTGATCAGTGAAATGAGCTCTTCTTAATCTTCCAACACTGACGGGATGAATTGGGATCTGCATAACAGATGAAAAGTGATCATCAAAATATGGATAAAACGGCAGGTCATCATAATCAAGTGCAAATTCTGATGAGTATTCAAAACCAAGATCCTCCAGCACTTTTCCGAGGGCTTCATTCCACTCGCCAAAGGGAGCAGCAAAACCATTTAAAGAAATATCATACTGCTTCAACTTATCTAGAGCACAAAGGATATTATTATAATTCTCCTTATAAGAATTATGAACTTTATGCCGTTCACAATGAAGAGCGATCTCATGTTGAGTAAATGACGGATATACTTCCGAAAGCATTTTTTCATCATTTGTATCAACAAACCATGTAGCATTGATCTCATATTTTGTGCAAATTGAATACAAATTTTTTGCATCCTCTTCAGAACAGAAATCAGTATCTATACGGAAAATAAAAACATTATCAATGCCAGATGGATAGAACCATTTCTGAATGAGTGGTTTATTCAACTCTAAAAAACAATGTTGTAACATCTTGAAAATGATCTCTCGAATCCTGCCTTTGCTCACCTTTGAGACAACTTCGGATGGGAGTTCCTTTCTTTCAGCATAGAAACGTTTTCGAACTGAACTCTGTTTGAGGATCAGTTCATTTATAGAAAATGGAAGAATTACTACATTTCCTGATTTATCTGAGTATTCACAAATATATAGAGCATCATCCAAACTCAGTAATGAATTACCTTTCGGAATACTGAATCGAGTATAAAAATCAACAAGACCGACTTGTGAAAACAAAGAATTTTCTTTTGGGATTCTATATGATATATTCTTTCTAAGAAATCCAAGATCAAGGAGTGTTGGAAATGTATCTTTATCTGTAATCACCAGTCCATCATTCGCCATATACTCCTTCATGAGCTGTTTTTTGATTGTTACAAATTCACGGTTGGGAATTACAAGAGCAAATTCTTTAAAATTGCATTTTGAATCTCGTCTGATCTTTTCGTAGCAAAGCCTTTCTTGGGCAAGTACAATTTCCCAGCCGGGGTTTGGAACGCAAAGTCCGATCTTTATTTGCATAATGTTTTATGAATAATTTTCACTAAAGCGTTTTCCCTTTTTTTCATCGAGAAGTTTACTAAAATATGCCTGCGTGCTTCAAAACCTTTATCTGACTGCATTGCTTTCTTGATTGCCTTTGCGGTTTCTTCTGGATCATTAAAAGGCACATAAAAGCCATTGTTGCCAACCACTTCGGGAAGTGCTCCCCTATCGGTCACAACTGGAACACACTCGCATAACATTGCCTCAGCAAGGGAGATACCAAATGCTTCATGGGCTGAAACCTGAACATACACTTTGGCTTTTTGATAAAACTTTATAAGCTCCTCCTCAGAAATGAACCCGGTAAAAACTACATTGGGGAAAGCTATTTTCTTTAAATAATTATAAGTTTTTTCATCATATTTCCCAATTATATAAAAGGGTATCTCCGGAAGATATGCTGCAGCTTTCACAAAGGGCTCAATTCCCTTTCTCAAAAGATTCGACTTAGTGACGTAGCCAACAGTTATTGCAATATCCTCTTTACCAATTTTGGGATCTACATCGAATTTTTGGGTTTCTACACCATTATAGATGAGTTTAGAAAAATGAAAATCATAATATTTTTGAAGCTCTTTCCTGCTGGCTTTGGATACTGAAAGAACGACATCAGTATTATGTATGATCCATGAAATTTTCTTCTTTAAATATTTACCAAGAGTACCTCCATAGTATATTTTAGGGACATAAGCAACTTCATATCCACCGACTACGAGAATCGTTCTCTTCCTCACTATTTTAGCAAACAGGATTGTTATAAATGCCCGAAAATCTGCAAACCAGATATATGACACATCTGACCAGCACACCCCCTTAGTAATCTCAATAATTGTGCGGAAAATATTAATTGCGTTCTTATGATTATCATTGCAACCAATTACTTTGACATAGTAATATTTTCTTAACAATTCAATATCTCGAAGAATGTAGGCTGCATTATACGATGCTACAACGAATATCTTAGACTTTTTATCCATTAATTAAATTTTCGCTAATTTATTCTACCATGGAATAGTACCTGAATGGTCACAATATTTACAAATAGAAATTGATTCTCGATTTCCTTTTCTCAGCTGTATCCGACTATCCAGAAATCTTTCACTTGACCAGATATCGAGAATGCTGCTATCTTTCACATTACCAAATGTAACTTCTGTGTAATAATCCATACAGCACAGCAAAACATCTCCTTGCCAATCAATGATAAGTTGAAAAGTGGGATTATAACATATTTTATTACAAATAGTTTTTACATCAAATATTTTTCCCGACCTGTTAACCTTTTCAAAATCAAGATAACTTCTTAAACTGATATGAACAGGGAATTTATCTCTAAGCAGTCTCAGATGGTCTGGTATCGATTCGTCATAACTTGTAACAAAAAATTTATTTACACCACTTGTGATCAAACGTTTCATTATATTTTCATTGAGATAATCACCATTTGTATCTATAAGTATATATGCATTTGGACACTTTTCTCTTGCGTAAGTGGTCAGATCAACCAATCTTTTGTCCAGCAAAGGTTCTCCATAGAAATGAGGAGATATACGTCCTTTATAACGTAGATGGGACAGTTCGTCGATTATCTTTTTCCACATTTCTTCAGACATCACTCCTTTTTTTCTTTGAGGAAATTTTGGATTATTAAAACAAAATTCACACGAGCGATTACAATAGCCGTATGTTTCAATATCTGCTGAGATGAAAATGCCGTTATGGAATAAATTTATTAAATGAAATTTTATCAACAGTGTATATTTAAATCTGATGAATATTCGATAAAATAATATACAAAAATTATATGTGTAAAATTTAATGAATTTTTCTCTTAAATTTTTACGAGTTATTTCATAATTTCTAATAAATTTTAGCATATAAGTTCATAAATATTTTATATGTGATTTTGTAAATCCTTACATAAAAAAAATCTATACGAAACAATAAATGTCATTTTAAAATTGTAATGATTTTCTCAGCAATTGATTCCTGATCAAGATGAAAATATGCGTACATATCTTCACAACTCCCGGAAATGCCGTAATGAGTTACACCAAAAGCATGCACACGTGCCGGCAAGCCAAACTTATTCATTTTTGCTGCAACGATCGAGCCCATCCCAGTATTCACATTATGGTCTTCATAAGTGAAAACGTGTTTGTGTTTTGCAATCTTTTTTAAATCATCTTCCTGAATCTCAGATATGGATGAGATATTCCAAACATCAATATAAATACCATGCTTTTTCAGAAGCTCATGAACTTTCAACGCTTTTTCAACCATTACTCCTATTGCGATCAATGCAGCATCTTTACCTTCTCGAAGATGATCAACTGAACCGTATCGGAATACATAATTCTTACCATAAAATTCATTTCCCTGCCCATCGGTAACAATTGCCGTTTCCGATCTACCAATTGGGATATAGAAATTGCCTGACATTGAAGAGATATATCGAATTATCTTATCTGCCTGGTTCCCATCAGCCGGAATAATAATTCTGAAACCATACAAATTGCTCATCAGAGAGATGTAGTCAATACACTGATGTGTTTTGCCATCTTCGCCGACATTAAGTCCGACGTGAGTTGTTACAAGTTTCAGATTCGTTTTATTTATATCATTCAATCGCTGCTGGTTGTAGGTTTCATCTACTCCAAATACACCAAAATCAGAAAAGAAGGTCACGATATTTTCCTTTGACATCACACCTGCTACCACTGCGGTATTATGTTCTTGAATACCTCCCTGATAGAATTTCTCAGGATTTTCCTTTGCGAATTGAGACGTTTTCACAGAACCAGCAAGATCACAATCAAAGACTGCAAACTGTACATCTTTATTTTTCTGAGCCAGATCAGCGAGTGCTTTTCCATAAGCATTTCTGCAGGCAACGGGCTTTTTCTTTGAATAAAAGATGCTTTCACCTTTTTTAATATACGGATAATTTGGATGGAATATTTCGGGATCAAGAGGGATAAATCCTTCCCTTATTTTGATATATTTATCCAAATCATTTTCTAATCCAAGCTCCTTGAGTGCCTTACCACATTCATCATAAGTTAGAGCTTTTCCGTGAAATCCTTCATCATTTTCCATGAAAGATACTCCGTGTCCCATCAAAGTATGAGCGATGAGTACAGTCGGATTTCCGCTAGCATTTGCTAAATCCAGCGCATCAAATATCTCATTAAAATCATGCCCGTTGATCTCAATTACATCCCATCCGTCCGATTCATAATTAGCTTTGATATTCTGAGGCATCACATCATGAATGCTACCGCTTATTTGGAGTTGATTATAGTCCACAAGTGCGGTGATGTTTGAAAGATCATACTTTTTTACAAACCTTCGGGCTTCAGCCAATTGACCTTTTTGCTGTTCCCCGTCCCCCATGCACACGTACACATTATACCTTAATCCTTTTTGTTTGCCAACCAGTGCAAATCCTGCTCCTGCGGAAAGTCCCTGACCCAAATTGCCGGTTGCCCATTCAACACCCGGTACATCGGGCTCTATATGACCTTCAAATATACTTCCGGCTTTTCTGAAATATGCAATTGCATCATCAACGTTAAAGAAACCGAAATGTCCCAAAACAGAATAAATACCAGGCGCAGTATGCCCGTGACTTACTACAACTCTATCACGTTTTTCACTCTTTCGATTTTCAGGAGTTATATTTGCATATGTATAGATAGCGAGATACATATCAAGAGAAGACATCGAGCCGCCGGGATGTCCGCTCTTCGCAATGGTTGTCATCTTTATGATATCACCTTTACAGATTCTACTTAATTCTGTAAGTTGATCGATTGAAAATCTCAAATTCGTCATAATGCCAGTCCTTTAATTATTAATTCTTTCTGGTATTCGATGATTTCTTTGATACCTTTTTTTGCATATTTGAGCATTTTTTGAAGCTGTTCGGAAGTAAAAGGTGTTTTTTCGCTGGCTCCCTGAACTTCGATGTAATTTCCATTCTCATCCATCACAATATTCATATCGACCTGCGCTACCAAATCTTCATCATAAGCAAGGTCAAGCAGAACAGTATCCTGAACAATTCCGGTACTGATCGCACCTATAAAATTTTTAATTGGGAATTCGCTGATCCATTTTTTTTCTGACATGAAAGTGCAGGCATCATATAAAGCAATAAAACTACCGTTGATTGCAGCAGTTCTTGTCCCGCCATCTGCCTGTATGACATCGCAATCCATTATAATTTGTTTTCCCGGAATTAAATTCAGATCAAAGATCGCTCGGAGGGAACGCCCGATCAATCGCTGGATCTCCTGACTTCTTCCCTTTATTTTTCCCTGATATCTATCACGCAGGATTCTCTTGTTCGCACTTCGCGGGAGCATATCATATTCAGCAGTAAGCCACCCTTGATTTGTACCACTCTCCCTAATAAATTGTGGTACTTTGTGATCAATGGATGCTGTGCAGATCACTTTTGTGTTGCCCAACTCGACAAGCACAGAACCTTCCGGATCATTAAGATAATTCCTTGTGATCCTTATTTCTCTTAACTGGTCAGCTTTTCGACTGTCATTTCTCTTGTAGCTCATTGGATTCCTTTTCTTTATCCTGTTTTTCTTCGATCTCTTTTTTGGGCGTTTCAACAATTTCTTTGATCAGCTGCATGAACGTTTGGTTATCAATCTCTTTTTTTGTTGTTTGGATTTCCTTAATTTCTTTTGCAAGTTCTCCTGGTATTTTCTTCTCCAGAGTTAGAGTTAGTGCGATAGAGCTATTCTGCGCTTCATCCACATGATTTCTTTGCGTTCTTCCGGAAAGAAATGCGACTATCTCCATTCCGAACAGAATTGTAAGCCAGGTAAAATAAAGCCATAT
>ASNI01000007.1 GCA_000404785.1 Cloacimonetes bacterium SCGC AAA252-N17 | reverse complement strand
GTCCTCCGGTATCCACAGTAATTAATACGGGAGAAGTCATCCTTCCTGTTCCTGAAGATAATAAAAAATTCTACTGTGTAACTGCTAATAATGCTAAATGAAAGCTTACAAAATTTGCAATTAAGTCTCATTCTCGTGTTCATTGAGAATAGCAGAGTGGGATATTGCCAATCTTCCCACAAGTATTTATTTCTATTAACTAGAGACTGAGAACTATAATGAAGTGAAGAAGATGTTGCTGATAAAATAAAAAAAGTAATTGAATGGATAATAAACATTTTCTCAGAATTAATTCAAGAAATTTATTGTTAGAAGGCAATNAATTTGATTTGGTTAATTACATGATTGGTTGCGACTAATGGAGGAGCATGGTAAATGGATAAGGATTTATTCACTTTACCAAATAAAGAAATAATAAGAGTTTCTGAAATATCTAAAATTGGTAAGATAAAGGATAGGGGTGAGTATAGACATGACACTTCTTTATATAAATGGAGTTTTATAATCACATTTAACAATGGTGAGATTAAAGATGTAGAAGAGCCCTATTATTATGCGGATTGGGGAGATGCCAGAATGAAGTTAGAAAAAATAAGAAATGATCTTATTCAGACATTTGAAAATTATAAAAAGACATGAAAATATTTTTTCTAAAATCTCCTGCAATAGTTATTCAAATTTAGAAAAGCTATCATTTCTGTTTTTCCATATATAAGCGAGGTAAACCCCTTTCATGCAAACCGTTATTGAAAAATATTATAAGTGTAAAAATAAATTGGAATATTCATACCACCCCTCACTCATGGACATGGGGAGGATACATACAGTATTCTTCCCATACTCCTGAGGTGCTGGGTGCGAAATTGGATAAATAAAAAAAAAGGAGTATGACTGATGAAAGTAAAAGTGTTAGTATTAAGTTTATTAATTATAGGAATGTGTTCCCTTGCCTACGGAGAAGAGAGAGGATGCACACATAAGGAACTGCAGCCCGAGGGAGGTTTTGTCTGTGTGGGTGAAGCAAAGATATACGAACCGCCTGAAAAACCCGAAAGCCAGGTTATGCAAAAAGGTATGAGAGACAATTGGGTGTTAGCTGATTCATTGGAACTGTCGCATTATGTTGATGCAGGTGGGATTTACAGCATCTATTTCAACAATGATACCTATTCTCTTGAACAGTATCCGCTCTATCCTGAATATCCCTTATTGAACGAATCAAAGCAAGCGATAGCCAGAGCGCCAAAGTGGCTGAGGAACGATCTGTATAATGTTCTGTCACGTATCAGCGAACTTTATCAGCCCGAATGGGCATCCGCAATCAATGATGCCGAGGATCCGTATATAGATGAGATCGCTTTTTCTATTGCACATCTATCCCCTGAATATCTTTCCGCAAATTCGGAAGGCGACCTTTACGGTTCTTCAGAACTGTTGCAAGAAAACGCAGAGATGATCTACAGTAATGCTCAGTATCTGGATTATGTTGAAGTGGTCGATTACGGAAGTTCTACAACAGATGAAAATTATTATTCAACCACACGATATTGGAAAGTGGATGCTGCAGGTGATACTGTGCAGGTAGAAGTTCCCAGAGAGATTTATTACTGGTATATTGTGGATCCAAAAATTACAGATGAGATCCCCGGGTACATTAATCCCAATATTATAGAAAACAACACCACACATAATAATAATTTTGCTGATCCTCCAGTCGGTTTTTTCTGGAGGAACTATCTTTTCAACCAGGCAGATGCAGGTTATCCGGTATTAAAGGATTCTCTGGCAGGATGTAAGGTTGTGTGGGACGGCACACAGAATGTGAATGCAACGATGACACATGCGATGGCGATCATCACTCGATGGATCAACGAAACAATGGAATTTACTTCAGGCAATGAAAGACCTCACCAACCGGTACGCATCTATAAAAAACATATTGGAAGATGTGGAGAACATGCGGATATAAGTGCAGCGACATCACGTTCTGCGCTCATTCCTTGTACAAGTATATTGGCAATATCCGGCGATCATACGTGGAATGAATTCTGGGATGAAAGCTGGGTGCATTGGGAGCCGGTAAACAACTCCCTTGATAATCCTTTAGTATATGAGAACGGCTGGGGCTGGAGCTTTGGTTCTGTATTTGAAATAAGAAGCGATGGCTGGCTTTCATCTGTAACTGGAACATATTCTGATGGCAGTGCTACCATTACAATTTATGCGCTTGATAGTCAGGGAAATCCAATTGACGGTGCTGAAGTTCTATTGGCTGTGCTATGTGACCCTTATATCTATATTGATAATTATGGGCTTACAGATAACGAGGGAAAATTTTGCTTTACTGTAGGAGAAGGAAGACATTATTATGCAAGAATAGATACCGATATAGGAAGCTCTCCCCCAAATCCTAATCAGGTTTATTCAGTAGTTAGCAATACTGTAAACGGACAGGATTATACCTATTCATTATCGGTATCCGGAACTATGCCATCATTAGGTTGGACAAGTATTGATGTTCCTGAAGATGATGTGGATGATTATCGTCTCGAAGTAGATTTTACAGTTCCTTCACAAATCGTTAGCGGTCTTTCATTGATGGATGACTTGAACAGCTCAACCCTGTACAAGAAAGAGGAAACGGGTGGCATCGATT
This sequence comes from Cloacimonetes bacterium SCGC AAA252-N17, assembly GCA_000404785.1. Classification (GTDB taxonomy): domain Bacteria; phylum Cloacimonadota; class Cloacimonadia; order JGIOTU-2; family JGIOTU-2; genus Celaenobacter; species Celaenobacter polaris. The sequence continues at coordinate 62,431 of ASNI01000007.1, read as the reverse complement.
ATGTGATGACGGATGAGCTTAATTTTATCTGGTTTTTGATGAATATACAATTTGAATGCTTTAATATACTTCTTAATGCGGATCAGGGAAATTTTGATTTTGACGTTCCGGTTGGATCTGATTGGTATTGTAACTATTCCAATCTGTTGCATCTTAATAATCTCCAATATGTGGATGGTGTTGCAAGATTGTATTCTTATGTTCCTACCTCCGTTGATGATCACAGTGTCTGCGGGAGTTCTGATATGTTGCTGATGAATTCACCTAATCCTTTCAATGGCTCGACCACCATTTCTTATTTCGGAACCACCCGACTTCACTCCGCTTCGCCGTGGCAGGCGAATTCACACGAATTGTCGCGAATAAAAATTTATAATGTGAAAGGACAATTGGTAAAACAATTAAGATTTAACCCGCCCACGGAAGGATCTGATTTAGGATTTAGTACGGTGTGGGACGGAAAAGATCACAGTGGGAAAAAGGTGAGTCCCGGTATTTACTTCTATAAAATGTGCGCAGATGGGGTTGATAAAGAATTTAATAAGCTGTTGTTAATCCGCTGATAGTTGTAGGGTCATTTCCCCGAAATGACTGAATAGCTCGCCAGTCATCGTTAAACTACGCCTTGGCAAGCAGCCCTACGCAGATTGGACAGATTTTCGCGAATGTTCACAAAAATATAATCAATAACAAAAAATAATTGTCACCCTGAGCTTGCCTGCTTGGGCGTAATGAAATGAAGACCAGTCGAAGGGTCTTCAAGTTAAGATAATCTAACACTATAGGGAAATTCTTCTTCGATCAGTTAAAACTCCGCCTAACTGGTCGGATCACAATGACAACTCCCTTTTTTTACCTGAGCAATCAGAGACCACCCGTCTTCATTACATTGCGCCGTGGCAGGCAGAGAAAATGTTGACTTTTGACATAGTAATTCCAAATGAATGAGGTATGTCATTCCCGAGCGTGCCCAACTTGATTGGGTATCGGGAATCCAGCATTTATTTCCTTAAATGACTGAATTTACACACCTCCCGGCTAAAGCCGGACTCCTCTTTTTAGAGGAGATTTTAATACTCGTGCTTTATTAAATTTCATTCTGTTCAGAAAAAATATTTATTTTATTTTCTTAATCGGTGGAAACTTGTTCGCCTGCTGGCGAATCAGTGTCATCAGCGATAATCTGCGTGCCATTCTTTCTTTTGAATAGCAATTCACACAAATTCTTGACAACGTCAATTGACTATCTCGAATCCACAAACAAATTATGATGCTGTTAACATCGATGTATTTGATATAATTATATTTTAACAATTTTTTTTTATTAATGAAAATGGAGATTTGAAATGAAAAAAAGAAAGACTGTTTTTGCCATCGTATTTTTTACTCTGTTATTATTATTTACCACATTGGAATTAGCACCATGCTATGCTTACGAAAGCGAACAAGTAAAACTACAGATCATCACAGAAGATTTCGCACCCTTCAATTTCAGATCTGAAGATGGAGAGATTACAGGTCAATCCACAGAAATTGTGCAGGAGATTTTATCTCGACTTAATCTGAAAATCGATATTCACCTTATGCCCTGGAATGATGGCTATGAACTTGCTCTATCTGAACCGGATGTTGTGCTTTATTCTACATTTCGAACTACTGAACGTGAAGAACTTTTTCAATGGGTAGGCCCGATTGGAGCAGATGAGTATGTTTTTTATGCCCTGAAAAATTCTGACTTGTCTATCAACAGTCTTGAGGATGCAAAAAAAATCTCTGCGATTGGTGTTGTCCGGGATGATGCCCGTCATCAATTTTTGGAGAAGAACAATGTAACGAATTTGAAACTCTATCCAAACGATGCAGAATGTTATAGAGCTTTGGAAAACGGAGATATCGATCTCGTTGTGGGAACAAGTATAACTATGGCTCAGATGACTCGCCAAGCAGGTGTTGATCCTTCCAAATTAAAACCAGTCTATACTTTAAGAAAAACACCTTTGTATATTGCCTTCAATCAATATACCTCAAAAGATATTGTGAAGCAATGGCAGGATACACTCGATGAAATGAAGAGTGACGGAACTTTCGATATGATCAATGAACGCTGGGGTGGAGCATATGCACTAGGTTATTCGAAATTAGATGCAACTGCCGGGATAAACACAATTGCAGCCACAAAACTTCTTGCCGGATTTATTGATGTTCGTCTTGGTGAGTTTCTATCGGTGTTGCAAGCGCTGTCCTTTACTGACGAAGCACGTTCTGGAAAATGGAAGAAACTTAAACCTCTTCTTGTAGAGCAGGAAAATGCAGCACTTTCAGGTCGAATCTGGTATCTGTTGCCTGATGGCTCCTATTATACCACTGTGGATGATCTCACAAGCAAGAATCTGAAAACCCGCTCCTATTTTTCTGGTTTGATTGCTGGGAATCTAACACTTGGAACTATTGTAGTAAGTAAATCAACAGGTAAAACGGTTGCTGTTGCCGGTGCTCCAATTATTAAGAAAGATACGGTAAAAGGTGCACTTGGCACATCGATCTATATGCAGAATATCAATGATGAAGTTCAAAATGCTTTCCCTTTGCAGCCGGATCAGATGTTCTTTGCAGTCGCTGATGACGGCACAATCGCATTACATTCCGATGATGCGTGGATCGGTCAGCAGATAACCAGTATGAGCAGTAATCTAAAACCAATCTTGGACAATAATTCAGGTGAATGTAATTTTACTTCTGAAGGAAAGGATTGGCATGCAGTGTGGGTCACAGCCCCGAAAACAGGATGGCATGTAGCGATTGCGAGTATTGTAGAATAATTTTCATCAGATATTTTAATTCAAATATACAGCTCGGGAATTATTTTTCGGGCTTTTTTTGTGAGAGTAAGGTGTTTTGTTCCAACAAAACTTGATAATATTCGGTTATAAACAAAAATTGTTTAAACAATTTTGGATTACGTTAGAAAAATCACAATAATCATTCTTTCATTTGAAGGTTTTATTCTAAGTGACATATTTCCAAAAACTTGACATACAATCCCCGTGAAAGTGTTTCAAATATATGAAAAATCCTATTGGTATATTCGATTCAGGAGTCGGAGGACTTACAGTTTTCCACGAAATAAAGATGGCACTACCTCACAAGGATATAGTCTATTTCGGTGATACAGCACGTGTTCCTTACGGCTCGAAATCACAGCGAACGATCATTCAGTATTCACTTCAAAATATGATATTCCTTCTCCAGCAGCATATCGAATTGCTCGTTGTTGCATGCAATACCTCTTCAGCATACACGATCGAGGAGCTGAAAAAGCATAGTAACATCCCAATAATCGGAGTGATCATGCCTGGTGCAAAGAAAGCTCTGAATGTTTCTAAAAATAAACGCATCGGCATAATCGGCACAGAAGGCACGATCAAAAGCGGTTCTTACGAAAAGGCACTGAAATCACTGGATGCCCAATGCAAAATTTTTACCAAACCCACTCCATTACTTGTTCCGCTGGTAGAAGAGAATTGGATTTCACACAAGGTAACAAAAGAGATCATAGAAGAATATCTGCAAGAATTTCTGGAGCAAGATATCGATACAATAATTATGGGATGTACGCATTATCCCGTATTGAAGGAAGTTATTCAAGAAGTTGTTGGAGATGACATCACTCTTGTAGATTCCGCAGAATCAATTGCTATTGAACTTAAAAAAATGTATTCCTCAAAGCCGGTTCAAAAAACAGCTGGTAATTACACTTTTTTCGTAAGTGACAATCCCGAAAAATTCAAAATACTTGGAAGGCAGATTTTGGGAGAAGTTCTTACGCGGGTAAAAAAGGTCTTCTTCACCGATGCTTGGGTTATGGATAATTTTAACGTTTAAACCCACTTATGAAAAATGTTCATGAACGCATAAAGGAATTTCTTCAAAACCGCTCTTCCGGAGCTCAGGAACTCACACAGCAAGCATTTGACATAGTAAAAGAGCTTTTTAATTCACGAACAGCATCTTTAGAAATAATCAATTTTTTAGAAAAGGGTGCAGAACAGTTCTGTCAAATGGTCCCGATCATCAAACTCAATGAGCATTTTCAGAAAAATGGAGTGAGTGAGAATTCAATAAATGCATTCCAGAAATTACTCTCTGATGAATCTTATTTAAAAAAGGCATCGGTTCTCTTTGATTCAAAAAAGAAAGTGCTCACTTTCAGTAATAGTTCGTCTGTTCGCAATACCTTGATACATTATAAAGACGCTTTGTCAGAGGTAATTTGCTGCCGCTCTCTGCCACTTGGTGAAGGAGAATTTTTAAATGATAAACTTGTGGAAGAAGGCATTTTCACAACATTGATAGAAGATTCGGAAGCAGCTTGCTACCTGTCCAGATGTGATTTCGTCCTCATTGGAGCTGATGCAGTTACTAAAGAATTTTTTGTAAACAAGGTCGGTACTCTTCAACTTATGGTAACTGCCAGACACATGAACAAACCTGTCTATGTGGTCGTATCTGTCTTAAAAAGAATAGAAAAACAGCATTATTTAGTAGAAAAACTTGAACAATATTTTGAAAGAATAGATACTTCCCTCATTATTGAAATTATCAGTTGATCGATTTAGGAGTTTTTATGGATTATAATTTTGATGTTTTAAAGGCAATGCAAATTGCTCTTTCTACGGAATTACCTCCTGACCCAGTTTTCAAGGAAGGGATTCGAAGGGCACCGGATAGGGGATTAAATCTCTCTAAAAATGAGATAAAAACTGCCCTGAAAAATGCATTGAGATATATCCCAGCAGAATTGCATGAAAAGCTTGCACCGGAATTTCTGGAAGAATTAAAAACTCGCGGACGCATTTATGGGTATCGGTATCGTCCTCAAGAAGAAATAAAAGCAAAGCCCATTTACGAATATAAAGGCAACACACTTGAAGGAAAAGCGCTGCAGGTTATGATCGATAATAATCTTGATCTTGACGTGGCACTTTATCCTTATGAACTGGTTACCTACGGCGAGAGCGGGCAGGTTTGCCAGAATTGGATGCAATACCGGCTTATCAAAAAATATCTCGAGGTTATGACCGATCATCAGACGCTGGTTGTTGCGTCGGGTCACCCGCTCGGATTGTTCCCATCACGTCATGAAAGTCCACGAGTTATAAGCACTAATGGATTAATGGTCGGTATGTTCGATAATTCAGATGACTTCAAAGCAGCAGCAGCAATGGGCGTGACGAATTATGGACAAATGACCGCAGGCGGATGGATGTATATCGGTCCTCAAGGAATTGTACATGGCACTTATATAACACTGCTGAATGCAGGAAGAATGTATCTCGATATACCTGAAGATGAAAACTTGAAAGGAAAAGTGTTCGTAACTTCCGGACTCGGTGGCATGAGCGGAGCACAGGCAAAAGCAGTTGAGATTACCGGTGGAGTTGGTGTTATCGCAGAAGTGGATCTTTCACGCATCAAAACGCGTCATGAGCAGGGCTGGCTTTCCAAATATTCCGATAGTCTGGAAGAAGTTATAAATTGGATGCAGGAAAGCAAAGCAAAAGGCGAAGCGGTCTCAATCGGATATTATGGTAATGTTGTCGATCTGCTTCAATACCTTGTTGATAATAATATTGAGATCGAACTCCTGTCCGACCAAACTTCATGTCATGCAGTATATGAAGGCGGCTATACTCCTCAGGGTTTGAGTTTCGAAGAAGGGCGTGCGCTCATCAAAAATGATTTGAATGCCTTTAAAAAGAAGGTCGATGAATCACTCATTACTCATTATAAACTGATCAAAAAAATGGCAGAGTGCGGCACCTTTTTCTGGGATTATGGCAACAGCTTCATGAAAGCGGTCTTTGATGCAGGAGCACATGATATTGCCAAAAATGGCGTGAACACAAAAGAAGGATTTATCTTCCCATCCTATGTGGAAAATATTATGGGTCCCATCTGTTTTGACTACGGCTACGGACCATACCGGTGGGTATGTCTGAGCGGAAAACCGGTCGATTTGCACAAAACAGATCTCGCTGCAATGGAGTGTATCGATCCCACGAGAAGAGCGCAGGATAGTGATAATTATTATTGGATAAAGAATGCCGAAGAAAACAAACTGGTTGTCGGCTCGCAGGCGCGGATTCTCTATGCTGATGCACAGGGGCGGGTCAAAATCGCTCTCAAATTTAATGAAATGGTTCGCAATAGAGAAGTCGGTCCCATCATGATAGGAAGAGACCATCATGACACAGGCGGAACAGACTCGCCTTACAGAGAAACTGCGAATATCAAAGACGGAAGCAATGTGTGCGCAGATATGTCGATACACTGTTTTGCCGGAAATGTTGCACGCGGCATGACACTTGTGGTAGAAAGCAATGGCGGCGGAGTCGGCATCGGCAAGGCATTTAATGGCGGATTCGGACTAGTGCTCGATGGAAGCGAAAAAGTGGATAATATCATAAAATCTGCTCTGGACTGGGATGTAATGGGTGGAGTGGCTCGCAGGGCTTGGGCGCGAAATCCTCATGCTATAGAAACCTCGATAGAATGGAATGAAAGAAATAAAAATAATGGACATATAACACTGCCATTCATCCCTGATGAGAAACTTATTGATGAATTGGTAGAGAAAGAATTTTAATAGGAGAAACGATGAAAGCTTTCATTACAGGTTTTATTGCAGTTATATTGCTTACAGGATGCGTTTCTGTTGGTCATTTCGATTATAAAAATGTGTCCTATATAGAAATACATAAACAGGTGCTCGGATACGGTTTTTCAAAATCAATGAATGAAGTTATGGCAATGAAAATGGCTGAAGCAACTGCACGAAAAAACATCGCAGAACAGCTTGCAGGTATGCAATTTGTCTATACGAACATGAATGGGCAAAAGGAAATGAAGCTCAGTATCCGGGACGCCAAACTTGCTGATGTAAAGCTGGATAAAACTATCAGATTGGACAAGACAGGCGTGCTTATCTCTGTGCTGAAGTCGGGGAAAAAAATAAAAAAACCAATGGGGGATGGAGTTCTCCATAGTGAAATGAGAACACAGTTTTCCGATGATCTGCTAAAGATTTCAAAAAGTAGAACAAACGTCCTTCAGAACACGATCGAATCACATTTCCCCAAAGCTCATGAAGTGAAAGGATTTATTTTTATTGATACAACCGATGTTGGCTGGAATATCAATATAGGTGTGATCCAATATTTTGAAAGTTACTCAATCGTTATCGAATCAGTGATATAGATCACTCATTTTACTTAAATATGAAAAGGTAAAAATAAAAAAATATGAGTATAAAAGAGTAATTTAATATGTATAAAACCACAGAGTTCACAGAGCACACAGAGCAAAAGAGAAGAATTCTCTGGACTCAGATTCACACTTCTATGAGATTTTTAAAATATTAATAGAGGTTTGTTGATATATTAATGAGTATTCTAATCTAGAAAAAATGAATCATTGGATTAATGGATAAATATTTCTTGAAGTAGGGAAATTGAAAGATGAAATTTATAGATTTAAATTATTATTCTCTGTGCTCTCTGCCTGCCAAGGCGTATTCCGATTTGTCGGAAGAAGACTGGCGTTCTCTGTGGTAAAAAAAGTACATAATAATATGATATAACATGAGGTATCATGAAAAAGATTTTATTATTCATTGGGATCTGTGCTCTATCTGTGGGCATGATCTCATGTGAAAAAACAACAACGAACATCCACTCAAACAACTCAGGAGTGCTTATTGGTGCCAATGTCTATGACACGATCCAGGATGCTATCGATGCAGCAGTAGATGGAGATACGCTTCGTCTTACGCAAGGCATCTATGCGGGAACTAATAACACAAATTTGATGTGGGAGGGCGAAGAAAAACATCTTACCATAATGACAGATCTGCGTGGACATCAGCCGGATTATGCGATCATTGAAGGAAACGGAAAAGGCGCTGGATTCTATTTCTGTAATTCCTTCCAAAGCAATGCAGACCTTATTTACGGCATTACGATCAGAAATATGGGTTCTGATGCTGAATACTACAATGCTGCGTTTTATTGTGAGAACGCAGAACCCACAATTCAATACTGCTATGTTTATGATTGCCATTGGTGCGGGGTGTACTGTTCCCATGCAGACCCACGAATAGAGAATTCATGGTTCTATAATAACTATGCCGGCTTTATTATTGATGGGGAATCCGATCCGGTACTTTTGCTGAATTTTATTGAGAATAGTGAATTGGATGGTGTCTATGCAATTGATGATTCGAATCCATCACTTTTCAATAATCTGATCGCAGATAATAAACGAGGTGTGTATATCCATAATGCAAAATCTCTTATGGTCAATAATACTATTGTATCTAATACAAATTGGGGCGTGCGTGTGAAAAGCGATCTCCTCTCACAGATGATAAACTGCATAGTCTGGAATAACGATATTATTGATCTTGAAGTGCTGAGCGATAGTAGTCTCGTCGCATCATACACCTGTTCTCCGATTGAATATCCTGATGTAAATCCGGACAGTCTTCATAATATCTATGATGATCCTCAATTCATCGGTAGTAATGATTATCATCTCAAATCTGGAAGTCACTGTCTGGCTATTGGGAATCCTGATGTTGTGTCCTGGGAAAAAGACCTTGATGGAGAACCTCGCACTCATAATAACGATACCGAGGTCGATCTCGGCGCCTATGAATGGCACCCATAAATATACTACTTTTAGTTAAAAAATACTTGGAACTACGTACATGAAAAAATTATTCCTTGCTGGGATAGCTCTCTCAATTATCGCTTGCGTTTCCACTCAGAGTATTCAGAAACGAGGAGAGATAAAAGAGCCGGAACCACCATACGCTAAGAAAGTACCTTATAAAACTTCGATCCATGATACAATTTTGGTCGATAACTATCATTGGATGAAAGACAAATCCCGCACTGATCCTGAAGTGATCGCACACATTGAAAAGGAAAATGCCTATACAGATAGTGTTTTATTCCATACCACAGAACTTCAGGAACAGCTATTCCAGGAAATCGTTGGCAGAATTCAGAAAACCGATATGACCGTGCCGGTTCGGATTGATAGCTTTTACTATTACTGGAAAGATATTGAAGGGGAAGAATACTCGCTCTATTGTAGAAAAAAATGCAGTGTGAACTCAGACGAGGAAATCGTGCTGGATATCAATGAACTTGCTTCTGGATATGAGTTCTACGATGTGTCGAATTTGCAAGTAAGTCCCGATCATCAGTACATTGCTTTTACCTTTGATACAACAGGGGCAGAACGTTATACACTTGCAGTGAAGAATATTCAAGAAAATACTTTTTTGTCTGATACTGCCTATCCAGTCGATGATGTTGTATGGGCAAATGACAATCAGACTTTATTTTATATAACAGAAAATGATTCTGGAAGAAGTGATAAATTATATCGTCATGTTCTGGGAACTGATAAAAAAAACGATAAGTTGATCTATCAAGAAAATGACGGAGCTTTTTATGTGTGGATATATAAATCTAGAAGTAGAGAATATTTAATATTAACAACCGGTAGTGAAACTACTTATGAAATTCGATATTTAAAAGCTGATGACCCCTTTGGAGAATTTAAGATCGTTCAACCACGTGAGCAAGGTCATAGATATTATATCTGTCCTCACATGGATGAATTTTATATTGTATCAAATGATGATGCAAAAAATTATAAGGTCATGGTAACACCAATACAAAACCCAGGGAAAGAAAATTGGACGGAATTTATTTCTCACAGGGACTCTGTTGCAATTGATATTGATATATTTAAAGATTATATGGTTATGTATGAGCAGGAGAATGCGTTACGAAAAATCAGAATATTGGATCTAAATACAAAAGAGGAGCATTATATAGATTTCCCTGAACCAATCTATTCAGTCTATTCAAGGAGAAATCCTAATTTTGATACCCGGATTTTTAGATTTACATACGAGTCTATGGTTACACCTTATTCTGTCTATGACTATAATATGGAGACCAGAGAAAGGGAAGTGAAAAAACATCAGGAAATTCCAGGTGGATATGATGCATCCAAATATAAATATGAAAGGATCTTTGCACAAGCTCCGGATGGAACATCAGTTCCGATCTCATTAGTGTATAAAAAAGAATTATTCTCAAAAGATGGGGAAAATCCATTGCTTTTATATGCGTATGGTTCTTATGGAGACTGCATGGATCCGTATTTTTCTACTACTCGATTGTCTCTACTAAATAGAGGTTTTGTATATGCGATTGCTCATGTCCGTGGCGGAGGTGAGAATGGAAAGCAGTGGTATGAACTGGGGAAATTGCTCAATAAGAAGAATACATTTACCGATTTCATTGCCTGCGAGGAATATCTTATTCGAGAACATTATACAAGCGCTGAGAAACTCGTGATCGAAGGAGCAAGCGCCGGTGGATTGCTTATAGGAGCGGTTTTGAATATGCGTCCTGAACTATGCGAGATCGCTATTGCTGATGTTCCTTTTGTGGACTTGATCTTCTCTTCGCTTGATACGACTTTGTCCGCAGTTGAATGGCATTATGACGAATTTGGAAATCCGCTGGATAAGGGAGATTTTGATTATATGTTATCATATTGTCCCTATCAAAATGTGAAGGCACAGCATTATCCCCATATCCTTGCGTTAGGTGGATTTTATGATCCCAGGGTCAATTACTGGGAGCCGGCAAAATGGATCGCAAAACTTCGTGATAAGAAATTGGATACTAATCCTGCACTTCTCAAAATACAACTTTCGGGACATGGTGGTGCTTCCGGCAGATTCAGTTATTATCGAGAAGTAGCATTGAAATATGCGTTCGTGTTCGATATTCTTGGCATTGAATTTTAGATGAAAAGAGTAATTTTTATTATTTTTGCAGTTCTTCTTTTTGGGTATTGTGCGTCACAAAAAATTCAGAATGAGTATTCAGTATCTTCCCAAATTGCACCACCAGTTGCAAAAAAAATCCCAACATCTGCAACACTACACAATATTGAACTGAAAGATAATTATGCATGGATGATAGATGACACACGTAGCGATTCTACTGTAATAGAATATATCGAAGCAGAAAACGCCTATGCAGACGCGATATTTTCTGAAATGGCAACGCTCAAAGATACAATTTTTCATGAAATCATAAGCAGGATCGGAGAAGAGGATGTCAATGCACCGACTCGCTGGGGAGATTACTATTACTACTCCAGAAGAGAGCAGGGAAAACCCTATAAAAGAGAATACTTCAATTACCTGCTTTCGTGGGATACCTATCGGAACATCAGAGGGCAGGCATATCCCAATATGATGCTCACAGCAGGATATCATGACAGCCGGGTACGCTAATGGCAACCCCTTCGATGGATGGCATAAGTGCGTGATATGAAAACAGATGATAATGTGCTCATACTAAAAACGAATATGGCTGGACATTATGGTGGCTCCGGAAGATACATACAATATGAGGACATCGCAGAGCGTTATGCTTTTATTATTCGTATGCTGGGTATAGAATGAATTATAATAAACAAATCGACCGGATAGTTGAATATTTTCATAGGCAGGGAAAGACGCATGATAACCTGAAAATCGGGGGTGAGTTCGAACATTTTGTCGTGCGAGAAAACGACCTTTCAGCAGTTCGTTATGATGAGAATAGCAAGGATGGCATCAAAGACCTGCTCGAATATCTTCTCCAAAAAGGATGGCGTGGTAACTTTGAGGGCGATAATCTCATCGGGTTAGAAAAAGAAGGTTCGACTGTCACCCTTGAACCGGGTGCGCAAATAGAACTCAGCACACAGTATACATCCAACCTTTCTGAAATTGAGAGAATTTACAGAAATTTTGTATTTGACCTCATGCCCTGGCTTGAGGATAATCAGCAGCTTCTGATTGCGCTTGGTTATCAACCTCATTCAAAGATAGAGGATATTCCTTTCATTCCCAAGCAGCGTTATGTATTTATGTCGGATTATCTCAGCCAAAAGGGAAAGTATGCGCTCAATATGATGAAGGGTACCGCATCAACCCAGCTTGCACTGGATTATCTGAACGAAGAAGATTATGCAAAAAAATTCCAGGTTGCATGCTACCTCTCGCCATTACTGGCAATCCTGACGGACAATAGCCCGATCTTTGAGGGGGAACGGTATAAAAAGTATGCACTGCGTACAAATATCTGGCTGCACTGTGATGATGACAGGTGCGGAATAATTCCCCATGCATTTGATGATGATTTCTGTTATGCGACATATGCCAGGTATATTCTTGATAGACCGCCGATCATAATTACGCGGGAGGGGCAGTTATGCTCTACCGAAGACCAGCCGTTCAAAGCGATCTTTGATCCTGAAGAGTGCACGGATAAAGAACTGGAACAGGTGCTGACGATGTTTTTTCCGGATGTGCGCACAAAACAATTTATAGAGATCCGTACTGCCGACTCGATACCATATCCGCTCAACTTTGCCTACCTTGCATTACTCAAAGGTTTGCTGTATGATTGTAAAAATATCAAAACGATCCACGAAACAGTCACCGGATGTTTTGAATTTAAAAAAATACTTGCACTGCAACAAGACATTATAAAAAAAGGATTGAAAGCAAAAGCGTGTGATAAACACATCATGCAGGTAATTCTGAAATTTGTGAATCTTGCAAAAGAAGGATTGGTAAAAGAAGAGCAAAAATATCTTGAACCTCTATATAAATTGGTTGAGATCAGGAAAAATCCCGTGACTCTGATAGATGAAAAACTAAAAGCAGACATACCGCTCAAAGAAGCGCTGAGAGATTGTATCATTAATAATCAATTTTTATGATCACTACAATAAAAATCATATACCACAGAGAACACAGAGAGCACTGAGAAAATTTAAGAATAATGTAGTATAACAATGAATTCAATCTTACCGATTTACAAAGAATGTTCCAAAGAAATTTTAGAACATCCAAAAAAATATTATGAGGATTTCACGCTTGTGGAGAATGCAGTTGCCAATTCCACCGCGCTGTATAAAGGCAAGCCGATTGATTTTCATTACCAGCCGATGTTTTTTGATCAGGCTGATATAAACAGGTTCGAGCATCTCGTCACAACCTTTTCCTACATTCTCAAAAAAGTGATAGATGAATATGTAAGAAATCCAGTATTCCGTTCGTACTTTGATTTTCCCTCTTTAATAGAGGAGCTTATTCTTATTGATCCCGGCTACGCAATGCCCTTTCCCATGGCACGTTTTGATATTTTCTATTCCTATGATGACGATTTTAAATTTTGTGAGCTGAACACAGACGGCACCTCCGGTATGAACGAATCCAATCCTGTTGAGAAAGCAGTGTTGTCCTCACAGATACTGAAAGTGCTCCAGAAAAAATACCGTATCAGCTATTTTGAGCTTTTCCTCCCATGGATCGAAGAACTGCTCTCCTGTTATGCCGAATTTAAAAACACTCCCCATACAAACCCGAACATTGCGATCATGGATTGGGATGGTGTCGCAACGATCGAGGAGTTCAAGGTTTTCCAGCAGATGCTTATGCAAAGAGGGTATAGAACTGTTATTTGCGATCCCCGTGACCTGAAGTATAAGCAGAATAAGTTGTATTACATAGATATTCCTATCGATCTCATTTATCGGCGCTCACTGACTTTTGAGATTTGCGAGCGTGCTGATGAAGTGAAAGATTTACTTGCAGCATATAAAGATGGAAATGTCTGCATGGTTGGTCCATTCCGGTCTCATATAATCCATAATAAAAGGATTTTTTCAATTCTGCGTGATACAACGAAGACAACTTTTCTCAATTCTGAAGAGCAGAAGTTCGTCGAAAGGCATATTCCTTTCACAAAAGAGTTATCCGATCCCGATGCCGAGAATAGAGCACGTACTTCAAAGGAAGAATATATTCTCAAACCCATGGACAGGTATGCGGCAAAAGGTGTATTTGTCGGTGTGGATCATAATCAGGAAGAATGGGAACGGACGATCGACTCGATACAAGAAAAGGATTCCTATCTCGTTCAGCAGTTTATCGAACCTCCGACACTTCCCTGTATTACTTTCAAAAATGAAAAACCAGTCCTGAAAGATTATAAATATATTACTGGACTGTTCGTCTATAACGGGCATTTTCACGGGCTTTATACTCGCGCAGGTACGTCAAATGTGATCGCCAGTGTTACCGGGTGCAGGATCATGCCCAATCTGTATGTGCGCGCGATGAACTAACTTCTATATTACAAGGATATGAAAACAGTGAATTCAGAAAAAATATCACCACAGAGAGCACAGAGAACACAGAGAAATATGAGAAGATTTGAAATGGAAGTTATATATAAATGAGTTTACAGATAATTGTGTGTCATAGGATGTATAACGGAATTGCATAACCCGCGCCATTATGGACGTTGCTTTAATTTGTTCTTTTGCCTTCATGCACGAATTATCTATCGTCGGATTCATGCTTTGTTAGGCGACGTTCATCTATTAGTAAATCCATATTTAAGTTCTCTTTGGAGAAATGCCTCTTTTCCACCTTCTAATATCTCACAAACATGTTCTCGAATTCCAAATTTATATAATATTCCTTCTTGTGAATCGTCAGTAAAAGTATATTCTAATGCCCCATTAACATATTCAAATTTAAATTGCTTATTATCATTACCGATTTGCTCACCTGATTGATTACATACAATAACATTTTCAGTGTCTGTTGCAACAACTAAGTTTGCATTATGGGTTACTAATATTACTTGTCGCAGTGTTTTTCTTTTTTTAATAAATCTTTTTAACTCGTTAAATATTGTCCGATTATCTAAGTTATCTTCAGGCTGATCAATAAGGATTGGATGACTTGCATTACTAATATGTAAAATCAATTGTAACAATACTAAACCCTTTTTACCAGGAGACATTTTCAATATATCATCACCTTTGAACTCAATTGTATATTTCAAGTCAAAACAATTGTCAAATAATTTCAAGAAAGCTTCATTTGGCGTTACATTTGTTTTAAACTTCAATCCCGATTTTTCTAAGTTGGATAATTTATCAAAAATTGTTAGTATATTTTGAATATGATTTTGGGAATCGAAAATATAATCGTTCTTTGAATCAAAAAAGTCACCAAAGATAGTTGAAAAATTACCTCGTCGATCAAAAAGATTACTAAATGAATTTGAAAATTGAGATATATTAAAAGACACTTGAGATTTTAACAATATTTCATCGTCGATCTTACTATATTCAGTTTTTTTAAGTTCAGAATCTATTCTTTTATAACAATTCAATAATTTTGTATAACTATCAAATAAATTATCTCGTGTTTTCTTCCCTTTAGATGTAACATTTTTAATGTCTTCATTTAACAATTTAATTTTATGGAGCTTGCTTTTTTGCAATATGAGTTGTTCATCTAGTCGTTTTAGTAGTCCTCTATTTTTTATTTTTTGTTTAAACGGTTCAAGTTCTTTGTCGAGCGAAGATATTGTTTCTTGATGTCTTTTAATTTTGTCTTCAATTTTATTCCTTTTTTCTTGCCATTTTTGATTTGCATTATCAAAAACACGACTTATTTCTTCATGTAAAAAACTAATTATATAGCTAAGATGTCTATGTGCTAAATTGTTGTATGAAAATCCATCTAATTTTGAATCAATTTGTTGAATACATGAAGAATTGGTTACATCTAATTCTTGTTTAAAATCATCAAATGTTTGATATAAATGAGAATAATCTGTTTTTTTCTTTTCGTGATAGTTGAATTGAAATATTAGTTTTTCATATTCAATATTTTCTTTTTCACTGAATCCAGATTCTTTTCTAAGTTTATCAATATGCTCTTCCAATCGTTTTAGTTCTATTTTAATAGCTCGTTCGTCACCAATTTCTTTTCTGGATTGGTATAAATCGGATACTCTTTGGCGTAAAGAAAGTAGCTCAGTAATAGAAATATTTATTTGTTCTTCAAGCTCATTTATTTCTTCATCAACAACATCAATAAATGATTTAAAATTATCATTTTGTTTTAGAATAGAATTGATAAGGTTTTTTAGATTTTTTTCACCTTTTCTTTCGGCTAGGAAATTTATATACATTTGTGGTAGGTATGTGATTTCTCTTGTTTTTCTATCTATATTTTCAGAAATTTTATTTGAAAAACCATCATGCCAACATACTTCAAAATCAAATATATCTGGTTCTCCAAAATCATAGTCATCAAGCTCAATCTCCTTTAAGCGACCTTCTACTGATTCTGGGGCAATTGCTTTGGCTATATGACGAAGTAAAATTGATTTACCCGATGATTTACCACCAATGATAACATTTAAATTAGGATTTAAATGAATCCAAAAATTTGGGAAAAGATTTTTTGAAGTTTTATCTAGAAATCTAACTTTATCAATTATAAGATAATGTGTTATATTTTTAGGTGAATGACTTTGAATTTGGACTCTTTCTTCTGGTTCATATATAATTTGTTTTAATCCTTCAAATGTTGGATTTGCTTTAATCCATGTAATTTTATTGCTCGGGAAATTACCATAATCAGAAAATTTATGTGTATCACTGCCACAAATTACTGGTTTTTTTGTAGATCCTATTGTCTTCAAAAAATTTTGAATAAAATTTCTATTTTTATCTGTTGTTTTACCTAGGAACAAATCTATAGTTTCTTCATCACGTGATTCAAAAATATGTGAACTTTGCATGAAATAATTGTCAGCATGAGGTTGAGTTTCCCAATCTAGTTTTTTTAAACCATCTGAAGTATCGTAAGGCATAATTATATAACAAGATCCTTTTGGTACAGAATTAATTGCATCGTGCAAAGACGATTTTGTTATTTCTGCAGTACAAGAACCCAGTTCTAATAGTTGATCATTGGTTAAATCTTTAATTTTATTAAAACCATGGATTTTAGATTTACTATCATCCAAACTTTTTGCAAAATCCATTAAAGCTTCATCTGAAATTTGTCGTTCAATGCTCCTTATAGTTATTTTTGATTTAAAATCGACTAATTGTTGATTCGATAATTCGTTTGATAGAATCACATGTATATTTAAGCGATAGTCCACAGGAGCTTCAATTATTAATTCCATGCCAGGTAAAACAGTCTTTGAAAGTTTTAGAGAATTACTATGAACATATTTCATCAATTCAAAATACCCATCAAAAGTCCAATAATCCATAATACAAAAAACAGCTATATCACTTTGTTCTATTGTATCATACATTACTTTTAATGAATCATCCTTTTCAACTTTAGACATTGAAGAAAACTTCTTACCTCCATTCCAGTGAAAAGAAGCAGGAGTATGTACATGCAAATCCCATTTTCGCCATACTAAGCCTCTGAGATAATTATCATATGACATTTTTTTCTCCTTCTTATGAGCAGTTGAATATAGACTGTTTCATTTATATTTTTTATAGTCGCCTAACTAGGGATTAACACGCCAACTGGCGTGATAACATCCTTATATCCATTCTTCATAACATACACCCCGACGTAGTTTTTAATTTACTTAAACTCACTAAGTTGGTAGTTATTATTTCATAAAAATATTGTCAATTAATTTATAAAAAGCGTACATCACATATCTTTATGCACCTGCGAAAACGCAAGCAGTAAGCAAGGTATCACTTTCCGCCAATGGAAAATCTAACTGCAGCTTCTGAATGAATGGCAGTCGTATCGAAGATTGGTATGTCCACATCCGTTTGTTTGACGAGCAGCGGAATCTCCGTACAGCCGAGGATCGCACCTTCAGCGCCTTCTTCCTCTGCAAGGCGTTCTATAATTCGCATGAATTCTATCCTGGACTCATCTTTTATCATACCGGCACACAACTCGTCGAAGATCACCGTGTTAATATACTCCCGTTCGCTTTCGTTTGGGGTAACGACCTTGAGTCCGTAATTTTCCAAATGCTCCCGATAAAAGGGCTGCTCCATTGTGTATTTTGTGCCTAGCAATGCAACAGTGTGCACTCCCTTTTCTTTTACTTTTTCACCTGTGGCATCGGCAATATGAATAACGGGAATGCCGACGGTTTCTTCGATAATCTCTGCTTGAGAATTTAAGGTATTGGATGCGATAACGATGAAATCCGCACCTCCTTGTTTCAGCCGTTGAGCTGCATCGAGCAATGTCTCGATCAGAGGTTTCCAGTCACCTTGATCTGCCATACGCTCCTGTTTGGAGAATTCACCGAATTCAATGGAAAACATCAATATTTCAGCGGAGTGCAATCCCCCCAACTCGTCACGCACCATTTCGTTCATAAGACGATAATATTCAATGGAAGATACCCAACTTACTCCCCCTATGATGCCAATCGTCTTGATTTGCTTGTCTTTTGGGGTTTCCTCGTCTCGCAGGGCTTCATCACGAAGGTTTTCCTTTTGTAGGATCGTACTCTGTGTGGAAGCACATCCGCTCATTGAAGCTATTATAAACGTAAGGATCAGTGTAATAGAGGTTATTTTTAATTTTATGGTAACATCCTTTCTTACGAATTTTTTGTAAATCAAACCAATTCGGTTTGAACATAGCAGAGCAGCAGCCAGGTCAAATGAGAGTATTTCCTGTAGTAATTTCAATAATCCCGTTGGGTTCAGGTTCATCGAGAATGTATACGGTTAAAGCTGAAGCATCAATTATGATATCCAAAATCATAAAGAATAATTTTATGCGATAGAACAATAGACAATTTGTTTGTCAAATATTTTATAAAAGGCGTCCATTAGATATCTCTATGCACCTGCGGAATTGTAAACAGTAAGAAATTCTTGACCATAGTAAGAAGACTATGAAAAAATACTATTGTGTTAGAAAAACATCTAAAAATAGTTATTGTTAAATCTCTGCCTGCCACGGCGTATCCGCCAGCTGGCGGAGTAGCCGTGTGTCCTCTGTGATCTCTGTGGTAAATAGTAGAGTAAAAAAATTATGCTACTTTATATAATACTTTTTCTTGCCGGTGTGGCAGCCGGTTTTATGAACACGCTTGCAGGTGGTGGCTCAACATTGACGCTCCCTGTTCTCATATTATTGGGATTGCCTTCACCAATTGCAAATGCGACGAATCGTGTCGCAATTCTTCTTCAGAATATCGTCGCAACAGCGAGGTTCAAGAAGTATAAAGAGCTCGAAGTCAAGCCGGTCATTCATATAACTATCGCAGCGATTATTGGAGCAATAGTTGGCTCTTTATTCGCTGTAGATATCAGTTCACAGGTCTTTGATAAAGTGCTCGGAGTAGCACTTATACTTATTTTGGTGCTTATCTTCAAGCCAAAGAGAAAGGCATCGGCGGAGAGAAAAAGTATCCCGAAGTGGCTTGAAGTGCTCATATTTTTCTGTGTTGGGCTGTATGGTGGATTCATCCAGACAGGAATAGGATTTATATTTCTTGCCACACTTAATCTTGTTGAGGATTTTAATCTCATACGTGCAAACGCAGTGAAAGTTTTCATTGTGATGTGTTATACATTTTTTGTAGTGATCGTATTTGCTGTCTCGGATAAGATCATGTGGCATTATGGTTTGCTGCTTGCTGCCGGAAATATACTCGGAGCATTTATCGGTGTCCGAACCGCAGTAAAAAAAGGTGCAGGTTTTGTTAAGGTAGTGATAACAATTGCGGTGATAGTTGCCTGCCTGAAATTATTTGGAATTTTCAAGTTACTTGGAATACAATAAATAAGGAGTTACGATGAAAATTAAACAACCAATAGGTTTCGCCGTTGGTGTTCTCCTTCTTCTTATGGCATTAGCTATGTTGATCTTAATCGGAAAATGGGCTGGGCTTTTTCCACTGATCGTTGGAATCTCGCTCATATTCACCGGATTTTATCAGGGAAGGAAAGTGACTATTATTCTGGGGCATATGCTTATTGTGATAGGATGTGTGCTTGTGACGTGGGGTGTCTATCTGCTACCCTATACCGGTGCGGCGATTCTGTATGTTTTTGTTCGACCTCTGTTTTGGGGATTGATCTCCATCTTCGGGGGCATCTGTGTGATTTATCACGGTTTCTGTGCATGTATGAGACGCAAATCGGAGAAAAATTCGGGATAAAATCCATAAAAGATGATATTCGATGTGGTATGTCATCAAAGTTTTTTATACCGAACCCCAACTCGGGTTAGAGTAATAAAAAAGCAATTAGCATACCGAGTCGTTCCCCTCATGGCCGACTGATGTTTGAGAACAACAAAAAACATTGTCACCCTGAGCTTACCTGTCGCGACGCCCTGTCGGGGCGTAGCGAAGTGAAACCTGAAACGGAGTTAAGCCTGATGAGCCACAAAATCACACAAAATTACACAAAAGTTATTTTTATTACTTTTAATATTAATAGGTAATATTTTTTTCGTGTGCTTTTGTGTGTTTTCGTGGCTCATACCTGTCGCGGCGTAGCGTAGCGAAGACTGAATTGCAACCAAACCGGATTCTCTCTTCTCTGCTCTCTCTTCGCTCTTCGCTCCACGATATTACCATTTTTCCCAATGCACGATCTTCTCCAAATCCTTCCTCTTTTTGCTTCCTGCAAAGGTTTTTATGGCCTTGGCATACAAACTTTGTTTATCTTTCGGGTAGCCAAACGGACTGAGCGCAATCACTTTTATTTTGGATGGAATACATAGTATCTCTTGCACTTTCTTCTCATTAAAAGCCCCGAGCCAGCAGGAACCAATGCCCATTTCCCACGCTTCGAGCATCATCTGTTGAAATGAGATCGCAACATCGACAAGATAGTAATCCTGCCCGTTAAGATGTCCGCTGTTATTGGGATTGGCGCAGGCAACGATCACCACAGGCGCATCCTTGATGAAAAAATTGGATTTGCTGATCAAACCGGATCTTAATGCGAGCTTGCCGATTGTGTCTTTATCTTTGACGACAACATATTGCCAGCACTGCTTATTCTGCCACGAAGGTGCAAGCCGTCCAGCTTCGAGTATCTTGCCGAGTTTCTCATTCTCGATCTCTTTAGTATCATAACTTCGTATGCTTTTTCTGCTCAGTATTGCTTCATATACATTCATGTTTTCTCCTGATCTCAGATATTTTTCATGCACAATCTTTGACAAGTTTTTTCGCTTTATTTGCGTGGGTATGCAATGAAAAAAAATAAGCTAAATCAGGATTGGGCTGCGATCTGGCGAGAAGGACACACGGTCTTTATTATTGACCAGACAAAATTGCCCTTTCACTTCGAAATTGTCGAACTTTATACGTACTTAGAGACAGCCGATGCGATCAGGGATATGCTTCTTCGCGGAGCAGGAACTATCGGTGTTGCTGCAGGTTATGCAATAGCACAGGCATTTGCAGAATATTCAACTGAAAAGGAATTGGGAAAAGCAAAGTTATATATCGAATCATCACGACCAACAGCCAAGAATCTCTTTTATGCTACAAATAGAGTTTATGAAGAAGCGCGCTATGCGGAAAATCCAGAGAAAAAAGCTTTTGAAATTGCTGATGAAATTCTGCATGAAGATGAGAAAAATTCTCGAATTATGGGAGAGCTCGGAGCAGCACTTTTGCGAAATGGTTCTCAAATCCTCACACACTGCAATGCAGGAAAACTTGCGATCCAGGGTTTGGGAAGTGCACTTGCACCAATCTATGTGGCTCATGAACAGGGTAAGAATATTTTTGTCTATGCGGATGAAACACGACCTCGTTTGCAGGGAGCTCGACTAACTGCGTGGGAATTGCACCAGGCAGGCATCCCTCATGCGATCATCGTAGATAATGCTGCGGGTTTTTATATGCTGCAGCGGAAAATCGATATTGTGTTTGTCGGCGCTGACAGGATCGCGTGTAACGGCGATGTGGCGAACAAGATCGGAACTTATGAAAAAGCAGTGCTTGCAAGGGAAAATGATACTCCTTTTTATGTTGTCGCCCCATGCTCAACAATAGATTTCTCATGCACTTGCGGTGTGAACATTCCAATTGAAGAACGCTCTTCTGATGAAGTTAAAAAACTCAGAAATGTGCTCATCGCCAATCCTGAAAGTGATGTGCTTAATCCCACTTTTGATGTGACACCTGCAAGATATATCACAGGCATCATAACTGAAAAAGGTATCTATAAACCGGAAGACATTCATACTTTGAAATAATGGAACAGTATCAGGGAATAAAGTTCAAAGTTCGATTTTTAGATGAAAGGGTTCAGAATTATCCTATCCTTGATGAGCTCATTGGCTGGGGAGAGAAGCTTTCAAAGTTGGGCTGTATTCCTACGTATCCGCATCCAAATATTCCTGATAAAATAAGTTCTGCGGGGAATCTCAGTACTCGAATTGGAGACTGGTTCATCATTACTGCCGCAGGTTCAAATCTTGGAGCGCTCACGTATAAAAATTTTGTTGAGATAATAGATGTTAATATTCCCTCAAGACAGATCGATGTGAAAGGTGTTGAGGAGCCGTCATCTGAAACAATGCTGCATTACAGTATTTATCAAAAGCGGCATGATGTTCAGGTAATCTTTCATGGTCACAATAAACAATTGCTTGCACAATGTTCACGATTAGGATTGAAATCTACAAAAAAATGGTATCCTTATGGAACGCTTGAGTTGATGGAATCAGTATGTGAAGTGCTTGGGAAAGATGACACAATTCTTATAATGAAAGATCATGGATTTTTAAGTTTTGGAAAAACTTGCCAGCAGGCAGGAGAAAATATTATTCAGGTTCTAACTGAAATGGAAAAGACATAAGAAGTATAATATTATGAACCACACGTCTTCACTGCGCTACGCCGTTGCAGGCGAAATACCAGTCTTCTCCGCCAGTTGGCGGATACGCCTTGGCAGGCACGAAAGACGCGAAAAAATTTTAATGAAACGTTATAGAATATTTTTCTTAGACACCATTTTCGTGCTTTTAGTGCCTTTTGCTTGTCACGGCGAATCGCAGAGTAGCCGGATGGTAAAGAAAGTATTTATTTGTAGGAGTATCAATGGGTAAGACCTTTATTCAGAAGATTTTTGAGCAGAAAACAGGGAAACCGGTACACGAAGGCGAGATCGTTTTTGTAGAGCCGGATTATATATTAACCCATGACAATTCTGCAGCGATCATCAAAAAGCTTAGTCAGGTAAAAGAAGGCATTAAAGTAAAATATCCCGACCGCATAGTGATCGTGCTCGACCACGTAATCCCCGCTGCAAGTGCAAAAACTGCGAACAATCATAAAGAGATCCGGGAATTTGTAAAAGAACAGCACATCACGCATTTTTATGATATCGGACGGGGTATTTGCCATCAAGTTCTCCCTGAAGTCGGACTTGCAAAACCCGGTAGTGTAATTGTCGGGAGTGACAGCCATACCTGCACTTATGGTGCATTTGGTGCTTTTTCAACAGGTATTGACAGAACTGAAGCTGCAGGTATCTGGATCACGGGAGAAACATGGTTCAAGATCCCGCAATCCTATAAGATAAGTCTCGAAGGACGCTTTTCGCAGCGGGTTTCGGCAAAGGATCTGATACTGAAAATAATCGGCGATCTCGGCGCTGATGGAGCAAATTATAAATCAGTTGAATATCATGGCTCAGGCATCAAAAATCTAGATATTTCAGATAGGATGACCATTGCAAATATGGCTGTGGAAATGGGTGCAAAGAATGGCGTATTCCCTGTTGATGAGTTCACAGAGAAATGGCTGAAACAGCATAATGTTGAAGAGTATCATGCAGTGTGGGCAGATGATGACGCAGTGTATGAAAAGGAGTATTCCTATAATTTGAATGATATCACTCCGCAGGTTGCTTTCCCACATACGGTCGATAATGTGAAGGATATTGCTGAAGCAGAAGGGATTAAGGTTGACCAATGTTTTATCGGCACGTGCACGAACGGCAGGTTGGAAGACCTTCATGCTGCTGCGGCGATACTTAATGGAAGAACAGTACATCCATCCACCCGCTTGATAGTGCTACCGGCATCGCGAGAAGTGTATCAGCAAGCAACCGATGACGGCACTTTGAGCATTCTTAACAGAGCAGGTGCAGTGATACTTCCTTCCGGATGCGGTCCGTGTCTTGGCGCTCATCAAGGTGTGATGGCAGATAATGAAGTAACCATCTCAACTGCGAACCGCAACTTCAAAGGCAGAATGGGCAATAAGACCGCGGAGATCTATCTTGCATCTCCTGAAACAGTTGCTGTGTCTGCCCTCAAAGGTGTGATCACCGATCCGAGAAAAATTTAGAGTGGACATTTTGAAAAAACGTGTAGGTTATATATAAAAAAATTGCTGAGGATAATATGGAATTGAAAGAAAAGGTATCAAAGGAATTAGAGAAAATTCGTCCCGCGCTGAAAGGCGATGGCGGCGATGTAAAATTAATAGATGTTTCTGAGGATGGAGAGGTCAAGGTCGAACTTCAAGGTTCGTGCAGGGGATGTCCTTTTTCGCAGATGACGCTAAAGTACAGCATTGAAAAGCAGCTCAAAGATAAAATTCCTGAAGTGAAAAAGGTTACAGCGGTTTGAGTGTGAAAGCCAAAACCCCGTTTAAGAAGATTGCCGGCTATACACTTCTTGGTCTCGGTATCATAGGATTATTTACTCCCTTTTTGCAGGGAATCCTCTTGATCTTAGCAGGGTTGGGATTGATCGATAACAAGCGACTGAATGAACTTTTCGATAAGTTAAAAAAGAAGTATGGTTTGAATTTCAAAAAGAAGAAAGAAGTTTCTGAAGATTGTTCAGGAGGAGAAGAAAGTTAGTCGGATTCTTCCTGTAGAGGAAGGATTTTTATCATTACTTTCTCAATCTTTTTTGCAGTAACTTGCTTTATCGTAAACTCATAATTCTTAATTATTAATGTTTCATTGTAGCGTGGAATTCGCTCAAACTTTTCAATAAGCATACCTGCAAGGGTCTCATAATCACCTTCATAAAGATCGATATTATAATCTTCAATTAAGCGCTCGATCTCAACCTCACCGTCAACGATAAAGGTTGTTTCATTCACCTTGTTGATGTCATTTTCCTGGGCGTCATATTCGTCCTCGATCTCACCAACAAGCTCTTCGAGGAGGTCTTCCACAGAAATAATGCCGGCAGTGCCGCCGTATTCATCCACCACAACTGCGATAGGGGTTTTATTCTGTTGCATCTTTTTGAGTAGTGTAGTTGCTTTCATGATCTCAGGCACAAAGTAAGCATCCCTGATAAAATTCTTTGCAGGTAAAGAAAGGTCTTCAAGTTCAAGCAGGTCATGAATGATAAGCATGCCGTCGATATGATCGATATCCACTGAATAAACCGGGAAACGGGTAAATCCAACTTCCTTCATTAAATTGATAACTTCCCGGATAGGTGTATCTGCTTTGACTCCGACAATGTTGGTTCGGGGGATCATAATATTTTTCACTGTAAGATCGCGGAAGTCCAGCACTTCTTCAATAAGTTCATATTCATCTTTTTTGACCTGACCATCCTTCTCAGCTTCCCCAAGAAGATAGGAAAGATCATCCTTTGTAAAAAGGTGAGTACTGCTTTTCTTATCGATCTTAAATAGTCTAAAAAATGAATTATTGATCTTGCTCAGCACCCAGATCATCGGATGAAATAAGAATGAGAAGAATCGTATCAGAAAGAAAAAACTTGGGATTGTAGTATTGCAGGTATTTCTGATCAGTATTTTGGGAATGATCTCAGCGAATATCAGAAGTACACCGGCAAGAAGCAATGCTGCAAGGGTTTCAGATATAACATCCAATTTGATCATGAAGGCAGTGAAGACAGATGAAACAATGATCAAAGATATATTATTACCAATAAGGGTAGTTCCCAGTACATTATCAGGGTTTGTTATGAAATCGTAGAGCCGTTTTTTGCTTTTGTTCTTTGCAGATTCGTGTTTCAACCGATGCTTGTCTAGTGATACAAGACCGATTTCACTGCCGGAAAAAAAGGCAGATCCAACAAAAAATATTGCAATAATAATAATGCTTATCATTTATGTTCTATTCAAGAATGATGTTATTCATTGCATAACATCTCTTCCTGCATGGCAATATGCAGATCGTCGATGAGTTCGTCAATATTTCCATCCATAAATGATTCTAAATTATGTGAAGTGTAGTTGATCCTATGATCAGTAATGCGTGATTGAGGGTAATTATAGGTGCGAATTTTAGCACTTCTGTCACCTGTTCCGACCATTGATCTGCGCTGCCTGGCTATTGACTGCTGCTGTTTTTGTATCTCGAGGTCAAGCAACCGAGAACGGAGTACTTTCATCGCTTTGTTCTTATTTTTCAGTTGTGATTTCTCATCCTGGCAGGTTACAACTGTACCGGTGGGAACATGGGTGATCCTTACTGCTGAATCTGTCGTATTTACACTTTGCCCACCGGGACCGGATGAGCGGTACACATCGATCTTCAAATCATTTTCATCAATATCAAAATCGATTTCTTCCGCCTCTGGCAATACAACCACAGAAGCAGCAGATGTGTGTATTCTTCCAGAGGATTCTGTTTCAGGTACACGCTGGACTCGATGCACTCCGCTTTCAAATTTTAAAGTGCCGTAAGCATTCTTGCCTTGAACTTCAAAGGAAATTTCTTTCAATCCACCCATGCCTGTGGGATTGGAATTCATGATGTCGATCTTCCATCCTTTGTTCTCGATAAAATGAGTGTACATCCTGTATAGGTCGGCGGCAAAAAGAGCTGCTTCCTCTCCGCCAGTACCTGCCCGGATTTCCATGATAGCATTTTTCACATCATTTTCATCTTTTGGGATAAGAAGAGTTTTCAGTCTGTGTGAAAAATTTTGAACATTACTTTCCAGATTTGCATTCTCTTCTTCTATGAGAAGAACAAGCTCCTCTTCATCTTCATGCTTCAGTGATTCTTTGTTCTCTTCCAGAGTTTCGATGTTTTTTTGAAGCTCTTCTGCACACCGTAATATTTCGGAAATCTCTTTGTAGCGAGCAGAAATTTTCTTATATCGATCAAGATGGGTAATGATTTCAGGATCGGATAGTTGTTTTTCCAGTTTGGAATATTCCTGCTGGAGCTCGGTTACTTTATTCAGAAGATTCGTCATCGTTCAAAATTTCAACATTTGGGTCTGTTATTGGTAAATTAAGTGCTGCGTGCAATGCACAGATCGCGACCTCAAGCTGCTGATTGTCCGGTTCCTGAGTAGTAATTCTCTGCAAAGCCAGACCTGGAGCAGAAAATGTTCTAACCAGCCAGTGATTGATATTTTTGCCTGAATATCTCAGGATTTCATATGAAATTCCCGAAACAAAGGGTAGGAGTAAAAAATGCAGAAGTATTCTGATGCCAAGAGGTATTGCATGACCAAGAATAAGTGCAAGGATCGTGTCAAAAATCGAGAATACAAGTATTGCTATGACCAGTACGATCAGCATAAAGCTTGTTCCGCAGCGGGGATGGAAGGTTCTATACTTTTTTGTATCCTCAAGAGTGAAATCTGGATTCCCCTCATAAGCAAATACAGATTTATGTTCTGCACCGTGATATTGGAATAATCGACGAACATCCTTGAGGAAACTGATGAGATAAATATACACTACAAAGAAAACTATTCTGATGCATCCGGCGATCAGATTGAAGAGGATGCTTGTTTTCTCAATATTTATCCAGTAGGCAATGCGGTAGGGAAGGAACACGAAAAGGAGAAAGGCGAGTCCGAAGGCAAAAATGTAGGAGAATGCTGTATAGAGTTTATCAAGGAAGGCATTCTTTTTCTTCTTATTTGGCTTGTCCTCTTCCTCATCTTTGATTGCTTCTTCAGCAGAAAAGTTAAGCGTTTTGATGCCGATAGAGAGCATTTCGATGAGTGAGACAAACCCACGAATAATGGGTAAACCTAAAAATTTATTTGTCTTTGTTTTGGATATGAACTCTTGTTTTTTCAGGACGATATGTCCGTCCTTTTTACGCAGAGCAGTAGCAATGTATTGAGGACCGCGCATCATGACGCCCTCAATAACTGCCTGACCGCCTACAGCTATTTCCGGTTTATTTTTCATAAGCTAAAATTTTTGGTAAAAGTATCCTATTGAGTCTTTAATTTTGATGGGTTCAAGGTGGGTAAAACTCCCCTTTGAAATATGCTATTGCTCTTTTTCTTCTTTTTTTGTCTGGAATTTGCTGTATTTTTTTCTGAATTTTTCGATACGTCCTGCGCTATCCACTAATTTCTTTTTACCTGTATAAAAAGGATGGCATTCCGAGCAGATTTCCACGTGGATTTCCGGTATAGTATCTCTGGTCTCAAAGGTATTTCCGCAGGCGCATTTCACCACACATTTTTGATACTTTGGATGAATATCTTTTTTCATTTATATGAACTCCGTTTATTACATTTTGATTTGTTACACAATTTATGACCCCACTTTGCAGTGTCAAATTTTATAAAGCTCCTTTTATTGTATATCATTTTTACAGCCCGATTTTTTCGAGGAATGCAAGTGCTCTTTGAAGATGAGTGCCATTCCAGTATATTTTTCCGCAATGTATGCATTGGTAGAAGTGTTCCTGTGTAGAAAATACATACTCCGGCACAAGTCTCTTCACATATTCCTTTTCTATAGGAGTAGTTGCATTATTACAAAGGGGGCATCGGGAGAATGCCTTTTTCATTTGAAGAGGATACTTTTCATTGATAGCGAGAAGCTGCTGCTTCAGAGTATCTGCCCGCAGGAAAATGATCGGTACAGGAAATGGATGTTTAAGAAAATAGTGATTCTTTGTGATAATAATACGATCCTCGCTCTGAGCAACGCTAAGAAGAGTTACCAGTCGTATTTTATTTCTATAAAAAGTATCATAACCCAGAAGGCGGAGCCACTTTGCAACTCTTCCAAGCATTTTATCAATTGCGAATTTTGGTTTAGATTTCATGATAAAATCCAAAAAAAATAATATGAAAAAGTTGTCAAAAAAATGTTATATAAATAATTTTTCAACTGAACTGGATCAATATGAAAAAGAGGATTTTGCTTCTCTCTATGCCCAACTACACAGTGGGATTTTATAAAGGGATGCGTGTTCCTTCGCTGGGGCTTTCATCTTTATCAGGGAATCTGGACGCAGCATATGTGGAAAAAGTAGTAATTGCAGACCTCCTGATGGTGCAGCACAATCTTAAGAAGTATATTCGTACTTTAATTAAACGATTTCAACCTCATATAGTGGGAATGACCTGCATGAGTTTTCAATATGAAACAGCAACCAAAATTGCTGAACTGATTAAGCAATTAGATAGCAATATTGTCACTATTTTTGGTGGATACCACCCTACACTCGCTTATGAGCTTATCTCAGAATCTAAGGAAAAAAAATATATTGATTATCTTGTTCGAGGTGAGGGAGAAGTAGCGTTTAACAAGCTGATAAAAGCACTTTCCTGTAACGATGATGTTGTAGAAATTCCAAATCTATCACATAAAGTAAATGGTCGTTTTGTGCATAATGAAAGTCAGCCCATTCTTGATCTTGAAGAGATAAAATTGCCTGATCGCCTATCAAGAATTACAAAACATTACTCTATCTTCGGCAAAAGGGCTGATGTGGTTGAAGC
This sequence comes from Cloacimonetes bacterium SCGC AAA252-N17, assembly GCA_000404785.1. Lineage (GTDB taxonomy): Bacteria > Cloacimonadota > Cloacimonadia > JGIOTU-2 > JGIOTU-2 > Celaenobacter > Celaenobacter polaris. Next base: position 32,766 of record ASNI01000007.1, on the reverse strand, counting down.
ATCACGGGGATGTACTATGCAATGTGATTTCTGCTGTATGCCACAGATGTATGGAAGAACCTTCCGCAAGTATTCGGTTGAGAGAGTTATTGAAGATATTAAACGAGCTTCGCAAATTGGAGCAAAGGCGATTTTTTTTATTGATGATAATATTTTTGTGAATCCTACCCATCTTGAAGAATTGTGTGAGCAGATCCTCAAAAATGGGTTGCATAATATACATTATACCATTCAGGCAAGCGTGGCAGGCGTTGCACGTGATCCAAAACTTATCGAACTAATGGCACGGGCAGGATTCAAAATAGTGTTTCTTGGAATCGAGAATATCAAAAAATCAAATGTAGAGTTCCTTTCTAAAGACAGGTGTGTGCTCGATCAGACTTCCACTGCAATAGATCTGCTTCGCAAAAACAAGCTCATTGTGGTTGGAGGATTCATTCTTGGAAATCCTGAAGACACGCAGGAAATTTTGTGGGATCATCTCGATTTTGCAAAAGAAAACAGGATCGATATGCCTCTTTTTATGCTGCTGACCCCATTTCTTAAAACAGGAGTAAGAGAGAAAATTATTGCTGAAGGATTGTTGACCAATCCCGACGATTTTTGCTTTTACGATCTCTCACATGCTAATATTCGTACCCACTATCTTTCTTCCGAAGATTTGAATTTCCTAAAAAATAATATGTATGGGAAAATTAACGATCTGCGGTCATTGAAACACAATCTCGTAAAATTTCATTATCCCTTTCATCTCTTAAGCTTGATAGTGAATGAACTGCCCAAGTCAGCGATGAATATCCTAAGGCGATTTTTCTATTCCGACTATGAATATGAAAGTTATAAAGCAGGTAGGATAAGGGAGATAAATAGAATGAGCAGATGGTTGCTGGATAAAAAGAGTGTTATTCAAAACCAGACACAATCCTCTTTTCATATTAATTGACAGTATAATACCATATTAACCAGTTTCATTTCATTAGTGATATGGAGATTACCATGAAGAAATTCTGCATTTGTATTTTTATATTAACATTACTACTTTTTGCGTCCTGTGATAGAGCGCAGCAGGAGTATAAAATCGGCGCAATATACAATCTCGAAGGTTCGCAATCCTCACTTGATATACCCTCTGCAAAAGGCGCCGAACTTGCAGTCGAACTGATAAATGCACAAGGCGGAATTTACGGGAGAAAATTGAAACTTATTCTTTATGATGGAAAATCTGATCCCTCAGTGATAAAAGAAGCTACCCATAAGCTCATTTTTGATGATAAGGTTCCGGTTATTATCGGCTTTAGCGATACTGATATGGTGCTGGCTTCTGCTCCGATCGCAGCACAAAATGATGTGATCTTTATTACTTCCGGTGCGACATCTCCCAAATTACCGGAGCAGGTTCCCGTTTACTTGTTCCTCTCATGCTTTGGTGACAACGTGCAGTCGACAGTTCTGGCAGAATACGCATATGAACGGCTTGGTTTGAGTTCATGCTATGTGCTGACCGATGAAGACATGGATTTCACAAAATTGCTTTCCAGCTATTTTAAAGAACGATATTCAAAATTAGGCGGGAAGATCATAAAAGAAGCATTTTTCAAAGGTGGAGCAAAAGATTATTCAGAATTTATCTCTGAGACTAAAACACTCGATCCACAGCCGGAAATGCTTTTCATATCTGCCGGTCCTGATGATGTGGGTACTATTATTGCACAATTTCGTGATGCAGGTATCACTCAGCCGATCTTTGGCGGAGACAGTTATGATACTCCCTTACTCATGGAAACAACAGGGAAAGAAGTTACGGATATCTATTATACAACACATTTTATGGTTGAAGAATATGCCGATAATATCTATTTCACCGCTCCGCCGGTACATGATCAAGAGGTTGCTCAAGAACCAATTATAAGATATATCACAGCATATAAGGAAAAATACGGAACACTTCCAGGCAGTTCCTTTGCAGCGCTTGGATACGATGCGGTTATGCTTGTTGCAAATATATATCTGAGAGCATCAAACATGGAATCTGAGGAGCTTCTGAGGACTATATCAGATACAAGAGATTTTGTAGGAGTGACCGGAATGTTGAGTTATCTAAACGGACAACGAATTCCGCAAAAAGGTGTGACGCTGATTAAGATCCTAAACGGAGAACTTGTTTTTCTTGAGTCCCTGATTCCGACCAAAGTGCCGAGTCCCTGATTAATACAATAGCGATGCACGTGTTAGAGAAATATTGACATTGCATAAAGAGAAATTAAAAATCCCTAAAGTTGAATACGAGATCGATTGGAGACATAATGTACGGTATGTATGATGTTCCGTTTTCCATAAAGGAAAAAGAACTCTCAATAGATGTTATTGAATCAGATTACGGCTTTGTTTATTCACGAAAGATTGTTGATAAACCGGTTTTTGAAAAAATCATCTTGTCTGAGAAATCGCGGATACTTATTAATCCTGTGGAACCATTGAATCACCCCAAACATATTACTAATTACCTTTTGTTGGAGTTTGATAAAAAGCTCACAATTGCCCCACATGCGGAGGTAAGTTTTTATACTACTTTTCCCATTGAGATTGGGTTTTTCATATTTACGAAACAGGATTTTGAATTGTTTGATAACATAAGTCTGGTTCCAGCCAAATATAGCCTGTATGGTGATCCTCGTATCGGAGTTGTTACCCGGTATCATAAAACGCCAATTTATTCGGAAATCCCAGATGTTGATCCTCTTCATAAAGGGGTAATTCATCTCACAATAAAGAATACAGATTCGACATGGAACACTATATCAAAATTCGTACTTAATGCCTTTGGAATGAAACTATATTACAATGCTGGATTGGTTCAGTTGTTTGCGACAATGAAGGTAATCAATGAAATATCTGCAGAGACAGACTGCTATACGCCGCATTCAGAGAAGGGTTTTAAGAAAGCCATGGAGCTCTATAAAAGCAGGAAATTAACCATGCTTACCACAAAATTTGTTATGATGGAAGGAATATAATGCTTGATACAATCATCTGGGGAAAAGTAACACTTCTTCAACTTATCATAGCTCTTTCAATTTTTATTATATCATTTATCGTTTCAAAGATACTGTCTTTATATATTCGCCGTACTTTGAAAAACAAAGCATCTAAAGATAGTATGGAAGTTTTCGTAAAAGTTGTATCCTATGTTATTTTAATCATCGGAATCATCTGGGCTTTAGCTATTCTCGGTCTGAAATTGTCCGGACTCTTAGTTGCTGGTGGTATTGTGGGTATCATAATCGGTTTTGCCAGCCAGAGCATTGTTGGGAATTTAGTTTCTGGTGTCTTTCTGATGATCGAACGCCCGATCCGCATTGGAAATACGGTGAACTTAAATGATACTGTTGGAATTGTCGAAGATATAAAGATCATTTCAACAACCATTCGCACATTTGACGGCTACCAGGTCAGAATTCCCAATGAAAAAGTTTTTACTGCAAACATCTCAAACTATGTCACGAACGTCGTCCGCAGGTTTGAGTATGATGTGGGAATTCGCTACAATGATGATGCGGATAAAGCTATTACGATCATAAAGGAATTAATATATAATGAGCCATTTGCGCTGAAAAATCCCGAACCGCTGGTGTGGGTGAATAAACTTGGAGATAATGCAGTGAATGTGAATGTGAAGATCTGGGCGCCAATCAGTGAATGGTGGTCGCTTAAGACCAGCATGCTTTGGAGAATAAAGAAGACACTCGAGCTGCAAGGTATTGAAATTGCCTTTCCGCAGCGGGTTGTCTGGTTTGGAGATCAGCGGCAGGATAATGATTCGCTCCCCATAATCAAACCTGAAAAGGAAGATTAACACTTTTTTCTGTTTCATGAGAAAAATTTTCAAAAAGATTGTGCGGATAATCCTCATAACACTTGCATGTCTTGTATGCATGCTTGTGCTCCTCTTTTTGATAGCAGGCTCCTCTATCGGAGAGGGATTTATAAGAGATCTTATTGAGAAGAACCTCTCCGGAACGTTGAATATGACTGTATCAGTTGAGGAATTACATACGAATGTTCTTTCCCATTTGGAAATCCGTAATATACGTATTGATGATCCTTCGTTGCCGGAGATGTCCTCACTTTCTATCGCTTCTATCAAAGTACAGTATAACATCTTTGGTCTTTTATCAAATAAATTATCGATTTCAGATATTCTCATACAAGGACTTGATGTCAATCTGATCCGAGATAAGGAAGGAAATTTTCTTTTACCAGAGTTTGCTTCTGAGAAAGAACCGGCAAAAAAGCCAATGCAGATTGCTATTGGCAACATAAAAATAACAGAATCTTCGATTTCCTATGATGATCAGGCGATACCATTAGAAATAAAGCTGCAGGGATTCATGTTGACAATTCATAATGATGAAGCAATTAACAAATATAACTTTCTTATGCAATTCCTTACCGGCGAGATAGTTCACGATGAGCAAACTTATGATATAGATAAATTCCTGGTGGAAGGTTCATATGAAGAAGAATTTCTTGAAGTATCCAATGTCTCATTTTCATCTAAAGGTATAAGCTGCTCAGGAAAAGCAACTGCTCATTTCACTGAATCTGACACGACATTTCAGGCACATCTCACAATTGAAGGCGATCCTTCGCAATATCTAAACATCTTCGGAGAACAACTACCCGCAAGGCTTAAACCTCATATACAAAGTGTGGTTGCTGAAATAAGTTTAGACGGAAGTCCAGCACAACCCAATATAGTTGCAAAGGTCCATATTCCCACAATTCAGGCAGAAGAAATTTTACTGAATAATACCATGTTAGAAGTCTCGATGCAAAATGATACACTTCTGATCCATGATTTTTCAACAGAACTGTTTAAGGGATCTCTCAAAGCGAAGGGTTTTATTTCGCTTGATAGTATCGGTATCTATGATATTGAAACATCATTTGCTCAAATAAATATCTCCTCGTTTTGGGAATTTCTCTACCTTACAGATTCGCAATATGCAGGTCGTATCAATGGGGCAGTAAGTGCAAGTGGATCATTGTCAGCACTATTACAATCTAAAGTTCAGGGAAGTATAAAAAGTGATAATTTTAAATTTAAAGACAAGAAGATTAATGATCTGAAAACAAGCTTTTCTTATTGTAATGATCAGGGAGAATTCACACTCACACAAGGTACATCTTCGATAAGCGCACAAGTTGCAATACAAGATTCAATACTTTCTGGGAAAGCGACGATTGATATTCAAGAGATTGAGTATCTTGCCGGACTTTTCAATCTATTGGAAGCAAAAGGAAAATTATATGCAGATGCAGACTTTACAGGCAGGTTGTCCAATCCTGAAATTCATGCAAAAGTTAAGGGAATCGGACTGTCCTACAGGCAGTTCCCTGTAGATTCTTTGTATGCAGAAATCCAATATGCTGACAGTTCTTTACTTATAAAGAGCAGTTCTTTCACAGGTAAGATTGAGTCTCTTGCTCCACTCACAACAGCTTTTATGAGTGAAGAAGTGCTCGGACAAGCTCAATATAGAGGATCGATATCCGGCACATTGGAAGATTTCTCCGGCAACTTCTCATTGCATGCGGATAGTGTCAAATATCAGAACTTTTTCGTGCCTTCTTTTGTGCTTGAATGTACTGCAAAAAATTCAGATATTTCAGTGAATACACTGCATATAGATACTGAAAAAGTACGATGTGAAGCAAAGGGTTCTTTCTCATTATCAGAACGATCAGGAAATATTTCTATAGATTTCAAAAAGAATGATAAGCATATAAAAGATCACTTAGGTTCAATCGAGAGCAGTTTCTCAATTGCAGAAGATATTTCTTTGAAAGCAAATTTGAAAGGACTCTCTCTTGAAATGCTGGGCGCTTTTTCAGATTCATTGGCTGGAATTCAGGGAAGTGTGTCCGGGAATGTATCCTTTGAGGGTACAACGGAAAAGCCCACTGGTTCAATATTTCTCACCATAGATAAACCGGCATATAAAGATCTTTTCATAGATAATATCTCGCTTCAGGGAAATCTCACTCCATCAGAGATCATACTTAGCAGTGGAGTTGTTCAGCTTTTTAAAAATGAGATCCGCATTCGGGGAAAGCTTGAATTGGATGAAAGCAAAGGAGGTCTTGCAGTCAGTCCGCAAAGTACGCTTCAGGGTGAGATAACGCTTTCTGAGGTGCAGTTGTCGGATTTTGCCAGAGAGTTCCTCGATGCAATACAGGTTAAAGGAACTCTTACTTCCACAGTACAGGTCAGCGGTACGCTTGCTGCACCCTCTGTCAATGGCTCGCTTAGAATAAAAAACGGCTTTCTTCAATTAGATAAACATAAATCACCGATTGAAAATCTCGATGCAGTTATGATATTCTCTGATAGCATTATGAATATTAATGAATGCACCGGTCTTTACGAAGGTAAAACCTTTTCTCTTACCGGTAGCATTTCTGAGTCGGATTGGAGTTCTTTCTCGCCGGATATTGCGCTGTCAATCAACGGGATGCAGGCAGTATGTTTGAAAGGCACTTTTCAGCAGGAAGATTTGGACATTCACATCTCGCTTGATGACTTTGATATTGCATTTATTGAAACGTTAACTCCTGCCATCATGAATGCACAGGGCTCTGTTAATGCATCAGTGAACATACAAGGAACGATGAGTACTCCCAGGTTTAGAGGATGGGTAAAAGCTGACAATATTGATATTCTTCCAACTGATATTCATGTTCCGCTCTCAAAATGCTCCCTCAATATATACGTTACCGATGAGCAGGTTACTCTACAAAAATTTCAATGCATGTTCGACCAAGGTTCGATAAGGAGTTCCGGATATGTCGAGTACAGCAATGGTACAATCAAGGATATCGCTTTTCACTTTGAAGCAGAGAATATTGCGTTAACGGAGTCTAAAAAATATCAGTTTAATGTAAAAAGCTGCACATTAGATTACAGTCAGCAAAAAAACGGCTATCTTATCGAGGGGAGTGTGGTGATGGGAAAAACAAAATATCTTGAGGATGTCCAGATATCAAAAATGCTCGATTCCATGAGTAAGCCAAAGATATTACGCAAATCCTCCCAGCTTATGATGCAGACCAAACTGAATGTGCGTATATCAGATAGCAAGGATATCTGGATAGATAACAACCTTGCGCGTATCCGCTTAAAAGCCGATGTGGGTGTTATCGGCACATTGGCTCAGCCAAATCTTACAGGACGCATTGAGACGACTGAAGGTTATATCGTTTATCTTGATAGAAAATTTGAGATCACACGCGGAATTATTGATTTTACCGATCCAAATGTCATCAATCCCATTCTGGATATTCAGGCGGAAACTGATATAAAAAATTACGAACAGCCCAATGCAGAGCCCTATCATATTATATTTGCAGTGACAGGACCGGCAGACAAAGCTACAATAACGCTTCAATCCATTCCAGCCCTCGATGAAGCGAATATATTTTCTCTACTTACTTTCGGAACTACCCGCGAGCAGATTTTCTCTCAAACACCTGATAAGTATAACACTTCTCTCAAAGATATTTTACTTGAGCGTGCGGAGCAGTATTCGAGCCAAAAGATCTCCGGATTTGTTGCAGGTAAAATATCAAACATTTTTGATCTTGATGATGTTTCTATTGAGGGGAACCTCTTTAATTTTGGCGATTCATGGGGACCCCAGCTCGTGGCTTCCAAGCAGCTCTCAAAACTCATGAAAGTAACCTATTCCACACGTGTCGGTTATCTGAACGAGCAGAGCATCAAGCTCGATTATAAGCTCAGTGATCACTTCTATTTACAGGGACAGGCAGACCAGGAAGGCAATGCAGGCATCGATATGATATACAGAGTGAATTTCAAATGAGAAAAAGATACTCACTCTCAGTGCTTATTATCATCATACTTATGGTCATAACTTCAGGACTCCATGCTGAGAAAAATGCCTTCAAGATTACTTCTATTACTTTTGAAGGGAACAATGTGTATCAATCCCGTACTTTGCAAAAAGTAATGGTGACCAGAGCGTCCAAATTTTTGAGCCTCGCCTATTACTATCCAGAAATTTTTAGTGAAGACCTGAAGAATCTTGCACTTTTCTACCATCAGAATGGCTATCTGCAGGCGAAAATAAGTGATTATTCACTCGAGAGAAACGAGGAGAAAAAACAGCTTTCAATAGTCATTCAGGTTTTTGAAGGTGAACCCACATATATTGAGGGTATGGCGATTTTCGGAAATACTGTTTTTTCTGACTCAACTCTTATAGAAAAAATCGGTCTGCATACAGGTCGCCTGCTTCAGCAGAAAAAAGTTCAGGATGCAACCTATGTTTTGCTCACAATGTATGCCAATGATGGATTTCTGGATGCAGAAGTGGTGCCTGATATCCGTGTAAATGATGAACATCATCGAGCACTTATTGATTTCCAAATAACCGAGCATGAGCAGTTTTCAATAGGGAATATCATTATTCAAGGTTTGAAGATCACAAAGAAAAAGATCATTATACGTGATCTGAATTTCAAGTCCGGCGAGATCGTGAATTATTACAAACTGCTCGCATCCCAGAGAGCGTTGTATCTTACAGGTCTGTTTGAAAGCATTTTTATAAGACCAGTGACCATAGATTCGTTAAGCTCACAGAAGGATATCCTTATCGAGATCAAAGAGAAAGTTCCTGGAGAATTCAATATAGGGGTTGGGTATGGTTCCCTTGATAAAGCCCGTATTTTTGCGGAACTGCTCTATAGCGATCTGTGGGGAACTGCACAAAAAGTTAGTTTGATCGGGAAACTAAGTTATATTACTCGAAAGATCGAAGTGTCTTATACCGAGCCATGGACCTTTGGTATCAAGCTAAATACCGATGTGAACCTATTTGCGACATATAATGAAGAGCCCGGCTACGATGTTTCGGAATACGGGGGGAAGGTGATCGTAGGGAAATCCCTTTCCAAATATTCCAGTGCGTCCATTGCATACAGGTATGAAAGAGCACACTTCAGTCATGTGAAAGTGCAGGAATTACCAGATAAATATAATTCCAATTTAAATTCTCTGACCCTTTCTGCAATTCACGATGACAGGGATAATATATTCAATACTACAAGCGGGCATGTGCTTTCCTTCGATAGTGAAATTGCAACTTCCTATGAAAAAACTACTAATGTTTTCGGCAGATTGGTCCTTCATGGAAAATATTATGAACCGATCACACATACCACAATTATAGCCCTCTCACTTGAAGCAGGCGGACTTACACTTTTCGGAAATTCCACAAACATTCCACTTAACGAGAGATTTTATGCAGGCGGTCCTCACTCCCTGCGTGGTTTCAATTATAGAAAAGTCGGACCGCTGGACAATAAGGAGCTTCCAATTGGCGGAAGGTATAAGCTCGTAAATAATATTGAGATAAGACAGACTATCTACAAAGCACTTGGTGGAGTGATATTTTTTGATTTCGGGAATGTTTGGAATTATATGAAGGATATAAAAAAGCAGCCGATGCGAAGTTCTCCTGGCATTGGACTACGTATAGCTACTCCCCTCGGCGTAGTGCGTTGTGATTATGGATTTAACTGGTTCCCAAAAAACGGTGAGCCATCAGGCAAGCTTTACTTCAGTCTGGGGCAGGCATTTTAGAATTTAATTCTTATCAAACAGGCATACCTCCAAAAATTAGAAAATTAATTTATAGAAGTTCATCAATAAATGAATAGCGGTATATTTAATGCTGAAAATTACTACCCAATCTTTTGGAGAAATCTTTTAAAAAACAAAAGGACATGTCATTCCCGTGAAAGCTTGTCCTCCGCCAGCTGGCGGATTGGGGACGGGAATCCAGTTTTTTTGTTAAAAATGAGAAAGTGTGATGTAATTAATGATCAATACGAGTTTATTAAATAATAATAGCATGCAGATATGGGCAGATTTTCGCTGATTAAACAGACATACCCTAACTCGGATAAACCGAAACAAAAAAGAATTCACCACAGAGAACACAGAGAAAGATAAAAAATAATATATAAAAAGTTGGGATAAAATTTAAATGATATAAACACTTATCAATAAAGGCTTCACAGAATTAGATGAAATTTTTCTGCCAAAAAATAGCAGAATTATAGAATTAAGTGACTAACTCGGATAAACCGAAACCAAAGAATTAGCAACGAACAAAACGAACAAAATCTAACAAAAAATAAAAAAAGTTCGTTGTTGTTAGTGTTTGTTAGTTGCTAAAAATCTTTTGCCAAAAAATGCAAGGATTTTAGAATTAAGTGACTAATAATTTTGGCGTAGATTCTCTAAAAAGCCCATGAATAAAATTATTCAATGTCATGCTGGGGTTCTCGAAGCATGTAATACTTGCTTTAGTTTTAGGTTGTTAAGTCTTCGACTGGTCTCCACTTCGTTACACCCGAGCAGGCAAGCTCAGACTGACACTCTTTGTATTCTATTATCGATCTGGAAATATGAAATGTATCCTTAATTCTTATCAAAATATTGACGCAAATTTTTAGAATTGATATTTTTTATTGAAAGAAACGGAACCTATGTCCTTGAGCCGTAAATCGTATTCTGTTCCTGTTTTTCTTTTCGGATTAAGTATTAATATATAAATACAAAAGGTATCTTATGAAAGAAATACTCGTAGTTAGTGACATTCACGGAAACCATGAAATGTTGCAGCATGTGCTGGACAGCAATCTTCTTGTCGATGTGATAATCCATCTTGGAGATAATTATGAAGATCTGGATTCCTGTGTTTATAACAGAAGAGGAAGAAAAGTGTATCGCGTACCCGGAATTTTTTATCCAGAATACAGGAATGGAAAGCTCCCACATGTGCTGGAAATAGAGATTGAAAAAAAGAAATTCCTCATTGCCCATTCTCCCGATGACCTGCTCAGTTCCGCTGACGTGTTTCTTTTCGGGCATACGCATAATTGGGAATGCTCAAAAAGTATTTTCGGCATCCGGTTCAATCCGGGACATCTGCGTGCAAAGGAAGATAAGGGATGCATTGCAACCTATGGCATTATAACATTGAGAGATGCAATGACATTTAAGATATTTACCTATAAAAATGAGCTAATACTCGAAGCACGAGTGTAAAGTTTGTAAAAAAATAATGAGGTTACTCTAAAAAGTTGTGATTATAAATATGTTAGAAAAATTCTCAAATATTTGGAAACCGATGAATCGGTTGAAAGTTACTATCTTCTTATTAACCACCAACTTAAGTTGGTGGTTAATGAAACAAAAAAACATTAACCGTTTTAACGGTTTCTCGATTTATTTAATTTAACTTTTTAGAATGGACTCAATTATAAACTTAGGAGAAAAAATGAACAAAAAAGAAAAGTTTCATCCTGTCATTAAAAGGAAAAAAGCGATTGGAATTATTGTATTCAGCTTAATCGTTTTGCTTCTTTCAGGTTGTTTTAACATCACTCAGCACATTTCCAAAGAGGGAAATGAACTCAATGTGTTCGTAAAATTTACAGTGAGCAAAAGCGTGTTTGAAATGGCCAGCAGCATGGGTGGCAATAAATCGGATGACAATCCCTGTGAAGATATATTCAAATATAATGAAGGAAATATTATTAGCGGTTTTCCTGAAAATATCGAAGCACGTTTCGTGAAAGCGGACAACGATGTTGAATGCGGATATGAGATGTATATGAGTGTTGACACCAAGAGCAAGGATTACAAAAAACTCAAAAGATCAAATGCCCCTGCACTTTTCCCACTCGTGGATGATGAAGGGATCTATATCAAATTCCCTCAAAGTGATGAAGAAAGTGGTGGTGGAGATCAGATGGGCGCTGCATTCATGGCCACTGCTCTGTATCGTTTGACAATTAACCGAAATGTTATTGATGAGATAGAGTCTGTGACCTTCAAAAATGCTGATGAATCATACGATATTTCCTATATTGAATTGCCGGATATCTATATTATTGAAGTACCTCTTGCTTACTGGATCGCATCATCTTCGGAATGCGAACTTATCATAAAATAAATTATAAAACAGGCGTTCGCCAGTATGTCCAAGCTTGCTTGTGCGGGATGATCTTGCGGATCAGAACGGTAGGTCATAATAGGGCTGATTGCCTTTATTTCAGAAGACTCCCGAAAAAAAACGGCTGTCATTCCCGAAAAGCTTGTCCTCGCGAAGGTAGGGAGTGGGAATAACAAAGAAAGGGAATTGTCATTCTGGAATACATTCGCTTTGCTCAGTATAAACCATGTGCTGAGCGTAGCGAATGCATCCGCGAAGAATCTCGCATAAATAATTGTCATTCTTGAGCGCAGCGAAGAATCTCGTAAAAACGTTAAACTATCTTTCAGGGAGATCCTTCGGTCACTTCGCTCTCTCAAGGATGACAATGGTTTTTTTTAAACATTTCTGGAAATGTGGGGTTGATTACCCTTGATCCACCGTAGATTTTCTTCTGATTATTTTAACTTTGCGAAAGGAATCCAACTTTCGCAAAGCCACCTGTAATTTTGGACTTGAATCGCAGCTAACGAAGTGACACTGTGAAATAAAAAACAGATTTCACTGGTTAAAAGTGTGATTCGAGGACTGTTAATTACGATGGTTTCTCGACATCCTCGCTTCATGCTTCGCCACGAAGCAAGTACTCGTAGTTTCGAGGTGTCGTGGACCACTCCATGGCACACTCACGACAGTCAGGGAATGATCCCTGACTACTCAGGTAAATTACTTATCACAAGAATAATTTTTCAATGTTGTTATCTGCGGAAATCTGCTCAATCTGCGTGGGTCTGCCTGCCAAGGCGTATTCCGATTTATCTGTCCCGTGAAATCTCTGCTTTCTATTTCACTGGGATCGGAAGAAGACTGGCGTGCTATTCTGTCATTTCGAATTACATATACCTATTTATTTTATCCTGCAACTGTCTGCACGCATTTCGAGCTGCAACATCAAAATCCTTCTCTTTATCTTTTGAATAAGAAAAGATGATCCCTCTTGAGGAATTTATAAGTATATTCGGATGTTTCTTGCCGGTTGTATATTTCATCACTTTTTCGAGGTCGCCACCTTGAGCGCCAATTCCGGGAACGAGAAAAAGTGCATCTGGCAGCATTCCCCTGATCGTTCTCATTTCTTCGTCATTCGTGGCACCAACAACCACCCCAAGATTATCCTGATCCCACTCCTGAATTTTCTCGCAAATCCCTTCATATAATTTATACTCTGAGTTTAGAAAATCAGTATTGGAAGGATTGGAAGTGAGCGCAAGAAGGAACAGATATTTTTCAGGATATGTTGAAAAGGGATCGATGACATCATAACCCATCAGCGGATTTACTGTAACCGCATCAACTTCGAAGGCATCAAAATATGCCTTTGCATAATGCTTCATTGTGTTACCGATATCCCCGATCTTCACATCCAGAATAATTGGAATATCATCAGGAATATAAGAGATTGTTTTCTGCAAACTTTCGATCCCGCGAACTCCCTGAGAGATATAAAATGCAAAATTCGGCTTGTATGCTGCTACAGAATCCTTTGTCATATCGATGATCCTTCTGTTGAATTCCCATTGAGGAAACTCAAATTCATTTTTTAAGAACGCGGGAATTTTCTCAATATCGGAATCCAGCCCCACACACACCAGCGAATTATTCTTTTCTACAATATGATAATATTTTTCTTTAAAATTCATACCATTTTTCCTAGTCTTTTATGATGAGAACTTCATCTGCTTCGTCAACTTCCTTCAGATGAACCTGCACTGACTCGATTTTTGCGGTCGGCAGGTGTTTGCCTACAAAATCTGCCTGAATAGGAAGCTCTCTGTTGCCCCTATCAATGATAACAAGAAGCTGGATAAAGGCAGGTCTGCCGTAATCAAGGATCGCGTTCAGCGCAGCTCGTGCAGTTCTGCCGGTATTGAGCACATCGTCAACCAGCAGAATATGCTTGCCCTCAATATCAAAATTGAGAATGGAATCCTGAATGACCGGCTGATGCTCGATATATGCAAGATCATCCCGATACAGGGTTATATCAAGTGAACCAACATGTATTTTCTCATTTTCAAATTTCTCAATATAATGAGCTATACGTTTTGCAAGAGGTACTCCGCGAGTATGAATACCAACAATGTAAAGACCCTCACATCCTTTATTTTTCTCAATAACCTCATTGGCAAGACGCTTGAGAATTCTCTCTATCTCTTTTTCATCTAATATTCTTTTTTTTGTGCTCATTTTGTTTCCTAAGTTTGTATTGAACCGATTAAATTTTTGTATGAAATATTATGACTTATGCAATATTCATTTATACCCTCAATGATCTTAAGAGTTCCGAGAGGATTCACGAAATTATAAGTGCCCACTGCGACAGCAGTTGCTCCGGCAATGATAAATTCCAGTGCATCATTTACTGAAGAAATTCCACCCATTGCGAGGATTGGGATATGTACAGCTTGCGCAACTTTATACACATTCTGTAATGCAACTGGTTTGATCGCAGGACCCGAATAGCCGCCAATAATATTATGCAGTTTTGGCTTTCTAATTTCCACATCAATTGCCATACCGTAAAGAGTGTTGATCAACGCAAGACCGTCTGTGCCTGCTATTTCTGCATTCTTTGCAATGTCTGTAATTGAAGTTACATTCGGTGATAATTTGATGATAAGTGTTTTTTCAGTTACTGCTCTCAATTTTTTTGTAAGATCAAATACAATTTCAGGATCAGTGCCGAATGCGATGCCTTCATTTTCCACATTGGGACATGAAACATTGATCTCATACGCATCGATTCCCGGCTGAGTATCCAGCTTTTTTATTACTTTTACAAATTCATTTACTGATGATGCAGATACACTCACTATAAGATTCGTATTAAATTTACGATATTCAGGCAGGTATGTTTTTATAAATTCATCTACACCGGGATTCTGCAGTCCAATTGAATTCAGCAAGCCGGCTTCGGTCTCAACTATTCTTTGTGGCTCGTTTCCTACTTTTGGTTCCAGAGTAATGGTTTTCGTAGTTAATGCACCAAGCTGTGAAAGATCAAAGAGTTCGGCGTATTCAAGTCCGAAAGTGCCGGATGCAACCGTCACTGGATTTTCCCACTTCATTTTTCCAAAAGTGACTTCACATTTATTCATCCCAGACTACCTTTGCGCCGTTAAAAACCGGTCCGTCTTTGCATACTTTTTTATATACAATACTATCATTTTCTTTTATTTTTATGACACAACCGCAACATACTCCTACGCCACATGCCATGACTCTTTCTAAAGAAACACAGACCGGAATATTTCTTTCTGAGCACATTTGGACAATAGTTTTCAGCATTGGTTCCGGACCGCATGAATACACTAGATCAATATCCATTGAATCAAAGCATTTCTCAATGTACTCTGTTACTAAACCGGCATGACCGCAAGAGCCATCCTCAGTACAGTTAAGCACATTATCACAAAATAAATCATTACTGCTACGTCCGCCGTGATAAAAGATGACTTCATTCCGCGCTTCTTTCAATTTTTGCTCAAGATACGGCATAGGCGCATACCCTATCCCACCGCTCGCTAAGAGTACTTTCTTATTCTGAACAAGTGGAAATCCATTTCCAAGTGGTCCGAGCAATTGGATGATATGACCTTCCTCCAAAAGGGATAAGTTATTTGTCGATTCACCAACTATTTTTATAAGAAATGAAAGTCTGTCATCTTCGACTTCATACACACTAAAAGGTCGGGGGAGCAGTGGAAATGTAGGATCAGGATCCTTAATCTGAAAAAACTGTCCCGGTTTGATATTCTTGGTAAGTTCTTTATCACGAAATCTAAGCACGAAATACTCATCACTAATAAATTCAATTTTCAGAACAGGTATTTTTTTAAAATACATTTCTACAATTTCCAGATGAACTTTCCATCACAGATCGTATAATGGATCCTGCCCCACATCTTCATGCCGAGGAATGGGCTGTTCTTGGATTTGGATAGGATTTCACTCTCATTAAAAGTGAAAGATTCCTCGAGATCGAATACATTGAGATCAGCAGGTGCCCCTTCTTTCAGTATGCCGACATTCTTCTTTATTATTTCTGCGGGTTTCGAGGTGATCCGTTCTACCAGTTCTTCGAGTTTCATTTTATTATCTCGAACAAAGGTAGTATATAGTACAGGAAAGGCACTTTCAAACCCGATCACACCAAAGGGCGCTTTCACGAATTCCAGTTCTTTTTCATAATCGGAATGGGGCGCATGATCTGTTGCGATCACATCGATCGTGCCGTCCATCAATCCTTCAAATAGCGCTTCCCTATCCTGTTCAGAGCGAAGAGGTGGCTTCATTTTTGTGTTCGTGTCAAAGCCGTCACATGCCTTTTCGGTCAACACCAAATGATGAGGAGTAACCTCTGCAGTAACTTTTATTCCATCTTTTTTTGCCTGGCGGATGAGCTCGACAGTTCTTTTTGTGGAAGCATGGGCAATATGTACATGTGAGCCGGTTACATCTGCCAGCATAATATCTCTGCTCACTATGATCTCTTCTGCGAGCGTAGGAATTCCCGACAATCCGAGTTTTGTGGACATAGGTCCGTAATTGACCTGTCCATCTCCGGAAAGTGAGTAATCTTCGGAATGACAGATCATTGGAATATCATAGATGGAAGCATATCTCATGACATTGAGCTGCAGTTTGGCGACCTGAATGCAGTTGCCATCATCGCTCAAGCCCACGACACCGCCTTTTACAAGGGATGCAATATTTGCGATCTCCTTGCCTTCGAGTCCCTTTGACATCGCACCAATAACGAATATTTTTGTTTTACCAACATCACGGGCTTTTCTCATGATATAGTTAAGCGTCGAAATATTATCTATTGCAGGATTTGTGTTCGGCATACAGCATACACTGGTAAATCCGCCTTTTGCTGCGGATTCTGCACCCGAAGCGATATCTTCCTTATATGTGTATCCCGGGTCACGCAGGTGGCAATGCAAATCTACAAAGCCGGAAAAAATATGCATTCCTGCGCAGTCGATCACTTCTGCGTTTTTCTCTTCAATTACAGGAGCTATTTTTTTGATGATCTTTTTGTCGATCAGTACATCAACTTTTTCTATCTTCTTCTCATCAGAAAGATAGACCATTCCGTTTTTCAGAAGTATCATGCGACCTCCCTTCCCGGTTTTCCACCAAGAATCAGGAACAGCAGCGCCATGCGTACTGCCACGCCGTTTGTAACCTGTTCAATGATTATACTGTGTTCGCTGTCAGCGACTTCTGGAAGAATCTCGACTCCCCTGTTCATTGGACCGGGATGCATAACAATCACATCATCCTTTGCGAATTCCAGCATTTTGTTACTCAGTCCGTATCTGCTCGTATATTCTCCGAGTCCCGGGAAAAGCCCTTCTGTCTGCCGTTCGAGCTGCATGCGCAAAGCCATGACCACATCTGCATCTTTTATTGCAGTTTTATGATCATATTCACATGTTGCACCATACACCTCTTCTATCTTCGGAGGCATCAGAGTTCGTGGTCCGCACACAACAACCTCAGCACCCATTTTCTTCATACCTATCAGGTTTGAACGTACAACACGGGAATGGAGAATATCTCCAACTATTGCGATTTTCAGTCCCTTTAACGAACCCTTCTTTTCCCAGATGCTGAACATATCCAGAAGCGCTTGTGTGGGATGAGCATGCCTACCATCGCCGGCATTGAGCACCGGTTTATTGGAATACTTATTTACCAGTTGCGGAACACCGGGGCAGCTATGACGGACAACATAAAGGTCGATGCCCATTGCATTAAGAGTATAAACCGTATCCTGAATACTCTCTCCCTTTTTTAAGGAAGATCCGGTTGATGTGAAGCTCACAACATCGGCGCTGAGGCGTGTTGCAGCTAATTCGAAGGAAATTCTGGTACGTGTGCTGTCCTCGAAAAATAGCGTTGCAACAGTTTTCCCGCGAAGTGTCGGGATCTTCTTATATTCCCGACTATTGATCTCTTTCATCACTTTGGCAGTTTCAAAGATCTTCTCGATCTCTTCAACCGAGTAGTCATCGAGATCAAAAAGATTTCTGCCTGTGAGATTAAGCGTATGCTTCATACACTTCTCCTAATTGATTAATAAAAAAAATTGTCACACTGAGCTTGCCTGCTTGGGCGTAATGAAATGAAGACCAGTCGAAGTGTGTAATTATTGATTGTTGTAAAATGGAAAATAGCATCCTCTTTGTAAAAATGATTTTTACAATACACTTTTCGGGTTTGCTGTTTTCCTGTTGAATTCAAATTAAATGCGTAATAAGACCGCTTCGTAATTTTGGTTCAAACCATGTTGATTTCGGAGGCATGACATTATTGGAATCTGCGACCTTCATCAGATCGTCAATCGAAGTTGGGAAAAATGCAAACGCAACTTTGAATGTACCGCTGTTCACAAGTTTTTCCAATTCTCCCAAACCTCGAATACCGCCCACGAAATCTATTCTTTTATCCTTTCTCGGATTGAGAATTCCTAGAAGGGGTTCCATAATATTTGTATGTAAAATGCTCACATCAAGGGATTCTACAGGATCATCCTCATCGAAAATTCCTGATTTTGCAATCAACTTGTACCATATCCTGTCAATGTACATTCCGAAGGTGTGCTTCATTTCGGGCTTATATTGTGAGTATTGTTTTTCAATTTCAAACTTTTCAGATATTTTTTTCAGGAACTCATCCTTTGAAAGCCCATTCAGGTCTTTGACTACCCGGTTATAATCCATGATATACATCTGATCATCGGGAAATATGACTGTCAGAAAGTAATTATATTCTTCATTTCCTGTATGATTTGGGTTCAGTTCTTTTCTGATTTTCTGCACTCGTGAAGCTGCTGCAGAACGATGATGTCCATCAGAAATATAGAATTTATCGAGTTTATCAAATTCTTGTATGATTGCTTTTATGATTGCCTCATCATCGACTTTCCAAACCGTGTGTCGAATGCCGTCGCTACTCTCGAAATCATAAAGGGGAACATTTTTCTGACATCTTTCCACCAGCGAATCGATGCTGTTCTGCGCATGATAGGTAAGAAAAACCGGACCGGTATTTGCACTAAGCATATCCACATGTTTTGCTCTGTCCTGCTCCTTGTCTACGCGTGTGTATTCATGTATTTTTATGATGCCGTTATCATAATCTTCAACCGATGCGGCTGCAACGATTCCACTCTGAACATGATCTCCCATGATCTGGCGATAGATGTAAAAACAGGGCTCGTCATCCTGGATTAGTACTTTTTCATCGATAAGTTTCTTGAGATTTTCTACACCTTTTTCATACACTCGTTCATCATAACCATCAATATCAACAGGAAGATCAACTTCTGGTTTGGACACGTGCAAAAAGCTGTATGGATTATCTTTTGCAAGCTCATGAGCTTCTTCGGAATTCAATACGTCATAAGGTGGAGCTGCGACTTTCTCAGCATATTGTTGGTCTGGTCGAAGCCCTTTAAAGGGTTTGATATCCGGCATAAATTATCCTCATTACTATTGATTATTTGTATAGCATTAAGTGTTTATGCGTGATTATCCTGTCAATTATTTTAGCAGAGACGCCAATATTCGAACCATTGCGAAGGTTTTATTCGTCAAGCATTCGCAAGGTTCTTAAACAGATCTCCGATGTGTCAAAAAGAATGAAATACTACTAATTGGTGCTGTATTTTTTGCATACGTTCATATTATTTACTCAAGTTTCGCAGGAGATAAATCTGCTTTATCAATGAGAAAAATGTAGCATAAATACTCTTAATATTTCGCTTTTTCGTGTCTACGGATATAATGCAAAATGATCTTATAAACCATGAAAATGCAGCTTAAATCACTAATCTTGTACTTATATGTAACTATATAAAAATCAAGGTGTTATGAAATATTTCAAAAATATAAAATATGATCTGTTAAGTGATCTACACTCCTGCGAAACTTGAGTAATTTAATATTACACATTTGTGTAAATTCTTTTATAGTAAGACAACATGATTTTTCTAAACTCTACTTGGGTGAAAATCAAGAATTCGTTTACCAATTAACATATTCACCAATTAATCAGTTTGCTAATTCCACAATTCACAAGTTCACTACTCCAGTTTCGATTTTCAAGTTTCGAGTTTCAAAATTTTCCATTCTCCATTTTCTTTTCTCCGTATTCCACTCTCTGAAATTTTCATAATTTTGAAAAAAATCAGGAGTATGCATGAACAATCTTGGAAATACTTGACAAACTATGCCCCAAAATATAAAAAGATATATATAATATAATTCATGTATGTATGTAAAATTCATAAATAAATAATTCTATAGGAATTTTGTTATGAAATCTATCTTAATAGTTAATTATGATAATGATATATTGGAAATTCTTAGTCAAGTCTTATTACCTTACGAAAATTATGATAAAACACAAGTAATGATGAGGGACTAAAAATGTTAATGTCAAAATTAGGTAAAGAATTATTATGTTAACCCAAAAAACTAAAAACAACATAGGAGAAAAATGAAACAGAAAATTGACTCAAAAAAGTATGCATTGGTGATGATAGCAATTGTTTTATTGTTATCATTAATAAGTATGTGGTGTGTTATACCAAAGTATACGATGAACTCAGCCTTAACAGTTAAATTCAGTAATGCAAATGCTGAATGTATTGCACAAGGTGACATTATGCCAAAACCATTAGTTCAAACAGAGATAGCACCGTATACTCCAAACCAGGATGAAAACGAAATGAATGCTCTGTGTAGTATGCAAGGCGATATTAAACCAAAACCCTTAAAACCATGGGGAAGCTAAGAAATAAAAGATTAGTCCGAGATTATGATAGATCCCATTATTTCATATAACCTGCCAATATTCCGTGCTCTAAATTTACTCCTTTGGCTCTGTATTTACAAAAAGAGCGGTCTCACGGGATTAAATAAAGAAACTGTTAAATATTTTGTTTATTATCTTGCTGTTTTTACCCTCTGGAATATTCTTATGATTGTCAGTGAGCGTTCTGGAACAGTCTATCTTTTTTTCTGGGCTATCATCAGTATCTATGAACTATATCTTGTTATAACCATTCTCTTTAAATTGGCAGGGTGGAATTATGCACGATTTGCTATTGTAATTCCTGCCCTGCCAACTATTCTGAGTGCTATCTTATCACTAAAATATGGAAGTTATCAACCAGTAAACACGGTTGATTTTTTCAACTCAATAATTCTTATGATTGGCTCTACTTTAATTTTGAGGTATTTGCTATTAAAAAAACCATTCATTGAAAACATTGAAACATTCTTTATTTTTTCTGGCTTTGTTTTGTATTTTGGCTTACATATTCTAGCCAGCAATATTGTGGCATTTGGACCTTTGAAGAACTGGGTTTTTGCCCAAAATTCAACTTTAATTGGCCTTATTTATTGGCTTGGAAGTATAGTATGTATACGGAAAATCAGATACAAATATTCGTCATAATATCATCTATTTTTCTTGGACTTTTTATTTTAACAACCATATACTTTATTATCAGGTTAAAGTTGAAGGACATTCTGCTTAAGAAATCAGAGAAGAAACTGAAAGAATACTCTGAAAACCTTGAAGAAATGGTGGTAGACAGAACCAAACAATTATCAGAATCCGAAGAATCCTATAAACAACTATATAAGTTAAATGAAGGGATTGTAGAAAATTCTCCAGCAGGAATAATAAGGCTGGATGCGAAACTCATAATAAGTTACGAAAATCCTGAAATGAAAAGGATTTTGGGAGTTCCTCCTGGCGAAAAATCAAAAGCTACGGGAATGGATATAAGGGAACTTTCTTCAATAAAAAATGCTGAGCTTTCATCTATCTTCAATAATCTTTTGGAGGATAAGGAAATTGCAAATGAGGGGCTTTTCATTTCTGTTTATGGAAAAGAAACTTATGTAACTCTAAAAGGCGTTCCCATATTTGAAAATGATAAATTTGCAGGTGCAGTCTTGCTTGTAAACGATATCACAGAGCGCAAGCAGGCAGAAGAAGTAATAATGGAAAGTGAAGAACAATATAAAAATTTGTCTAACCAGTTCGAAGCAATATTAGATCATATTCCCGGATTGATTTTTTATAAAGACAAGAAAAATAACTATATAACCGTGAACAAATACGTAGCAGATGCGCACAAGCTGACAAAAGCAGAAATGAAAAATAAAAGCTGTTACGAATTATATCCCGGAAAAGATGCAAAAGCATATTTTGAAGATGATCTAAAAGTAATTAAAAGCGGTAAAGCACAATTAAATATTAAAGAACCCTGGAAAACTGAGATCGGTTCAAAATGGGTCAGTACAAGTAAAATTCCATTTGTTGATGCTGAGGGGAAAATCATTGGTGTTATCGGTATATCTTTTGATATCACCGAGCGCAAGCAGGCAGAGGAAACACAAAAAGTCTTATACAACATTTCCAATGCTCTGAATACAACCGATAAAATGCGCGACTTTTACAGCAAAATAAGAGAATACCTGGGAAATGTGATCGACACTACCAATTTCTATGTTGCTTTATATGATGAGAAAACCGATTATATCTCTCTTCCTTTTGATGTTGATGAAAAAGATGATTTTGAAACTTTCCCAGCTGGCAAAACTCTCACTTCTCTAGTCATAAAAACAGGTAAACCATTATTTGCAAATAAACAATTACAAGATAAATTAACCAAACAGGGCAAAATTGACATCATTGGAACTCCTTCCGAAATCTGGCTCGGTGTTCCTCTAAAAGTTGAAAACAAAGTAATTGGTGTAATTGCAGTTCAAAGCTATGATGATCCCAATCTTTATACAGAGAAAGATATTAAAATTCTTACCTTTATTTCAGAAGAAATTGCTCTTGCCATCAATCGTAAACAGGCGGAAGAACAGATGAAGAGAGATCTGAAAGAAAAAGAATTATTATTGCGTGAAATACATCACAGGGTGAAGAATAATTTGCAGGTAATATCAAGCCTTCTTCAGCTTCAGCAGAACGAAATAACAACAAAAGAAGATGCGATAAAGGGATTTGCTGCAAGCCAGGATAGAATACTTGCAATGGCAAAAGCTTATGAATTATTATTAGGTTCGGAGTATATGTCAGAAGTGAGTGTTGGGAAATATATTGAATCACTTGCAGAGCAGCTTAAATACAATTATGATATACATCATAAAGTAAAGATCAGCTATTCTCTCGATGAACTCACGATCAATATTGAGATATTAGATAGACTGGGACTGGTATTGAATGAGATCATAACAAATTCCATAAAATATGCTTTTGAAGGAAGAGAAGTGGGGAACATTCATATTGAATTAAAAGAGACAGAGAAACATGT
Organism: Cloacimonetes bacterium SCGC AAA252-N17; assembly: GCA_000404785.1. Classification (GTDB taxonomy): domain Bacteria; phylum Cloacimonadota; class Cloacimonadia; order JGIOTU-2; family JGIOTU-2; genus Celaenobacter; species Celaenobacter polaris. The sequence continues at coordinate 9,324 of ASNI01000007.1, read as the reverse complement.
TGTAATAAAAATTTCTGATGATGGGATCGGAATGCCGGAAAATATAGACATAAATGATCCGGAGACTCTTGGCTTATCAATTGTTGATATGATTACTAAGCAGCTACAGGGAACATTATCATTAGACAGAAAAAATGGCACGAGTTTTACACTGGAAATACCGAAAGAAATTGTTGAGTAGTTGAGTAGCTGAGTGGATGATTTTGAAGATATACGAGAAAATGTTTACTTACAGGGATACCCCCAAAAATTCGATGAAGATTCTCTGGATAGTGCATGAATAAAGTGTTTTCGGAGAATTCTCCGGCCAAGTTGGATGAGCTCACAATGAGTATTAAAATATTAGACAGATTGGGACTGGTATTGAATGAGATCATAACAAATGCAATAAAATATGCTTTTGAGGGAAGAGATAAGGGAAATATTCATATCGAATTAAAAGAAACAGAAAAACATGTTGTAATAAAAATTTCTGATGATGGTATCGGAATGCTGGAAAATATAGACATAAATGATCCGGATACGCTTGGCTTATCAATTGTCGATATGATTACTCAGCAGCTTCAGGGAACATTATCATTAGACAGGAAAAATGGGACGAGTTTTACACTTAATATACCAATAGAGTAAAATATTATGAAAAAAATAATTGTACTTATTATTTTTCTGATTATTTTCAGTGCTTTTTCTTTAGCAGCACATGAAAAATTAGATTTGAAGATCGGGACTTATGAAAATCCTCCAAAAATACTTACTGATAAAAATGGTGAAATAAGTGGATTCTGGGCTGACATTACAAAATATATTGCACAACAGGAAAATTGGGAAATCGAATGGATTCATGGAAGTTGGAATCAATGCCTGCAGAGATTAGAGAATAATGAAATCGATATAATGGTTAATGTAGGTTTAACTCCATCAAGACAAGAAAGATTCGCTTTTTCAAATGAGACAGTACATTTGAGTTGGACAAGAATTTATAAGAAAAGGGGATCTGATATTCAAACTATTCTTGACCTGGAAGGAAAGAAAATAGCCGGATTAAATGGAAGTTTCGATCTGGATGGACCTGAAGGGTTAAAGGCAGTTACAAAAAAATTCGAAATCGATTGTGAAATCATAGAAATGGAAAACTATTTGAACATTTTCCAAGCTTTAGAAAATAATGAAATTGATGCAGGAATTACAGATAAAGATTTTGGAAATATTAATGATATCAATTTTAATATTGAAAAAACTCCAATTATTCTTCAACCAGCTCACATGCAATTTGCATTCTTTAAAGATTCAAAGATAACACCGTATCTTGTTGAAAAAACTGACTTTCAAATAAAAGAATTAAAGAAAGATAAAAATTCTATTTACTACAGATCGTTGGATAAATATCTGGGTGGAAAGGGGAAAATCACTATTTTACCTCTCTGGATAAAAATAATTATTGCAATCATATTTTTCTTGATAATCATTATCTTCATTTTCAACCGTATTTTGAGACACCATGTTGTGAAAAAAACTTCCCAATTAAGAAAAAGCGAAGAACAATTCAGATTGTTTGCTGAGAATGTTCCCGGTGTTGTAAGTATTTATCAATGGTATCCTGATGGACATCGTGAGCACATCTATCGGGGACCAGGATTAAAAGATATAATTGGCGAAGAATTAGCAAAAAAAATAGATATAGCTCCTGATGAGTATTTCAAGTTAATACCAGAAGAGGATTTTAAAGCACTGGATGAAGCATCTCTAAAAGCTTTAGAAACCAATAAACACTTAGATTGTGAATACCGTCTTAAAATCGATGATTCGAATATAAAATGGGTTCGAGCTTTGTTCAGTATGTTTGCAAAAGAAAATGGAGTTATCCTATGGCAGGGAATAATTTATGATATCACTGAACGCAAACAGGCGGAGGAAGCGCTGCGGGAGAGCGAAGAGAAATTTCGAGCTATTTCTGAATCTGCAATCGATTCAATTTTTATTAAAGATATTAATTCTAAATATATTCATGCTAATCCGGCAATGGAAAAACTTTTCGGAATACCTGCATCAAATTTGATTAACAAGACAGACATAGACCTTTTTGGTGAAGAAGCAGGCAAACATGCGTTGGAATTAGATAAACAAGTTTTAAAAGGAGAGGTTATTGAGGAATTTCCCACAAAGCCGGTTGATGGAGTAATGCACTCATTTCATACAATTAAAGTACCTCTTAAAGATCCAGAGGGAAAAATTACAGGACTTTGCGGGATCGTAAGAGACATCACCGAACGTAAGCAGGCAGAAGAGACTTTAAGGCAAGAACTTCGTAAGCGACAAATACTCCAAGATGTGGCTTTGAGCCTTCTTGAAACAGATTTAAAAAAATCTATTAAAACTGCTTTAAAGGCAATTAGGATAGGGTTAGATCTTCCCAAAGTAATGCTAAGAATTAGAGTTGACCCTAACAATGATTGGCAAATAGTAGATTGTAAAGAAAATTTGCTCGGAATTGGATCAGTTTTACCTACAAATAATAGAGGAGAAGAGACAATCCTGGCTTATGAAAAAAAAGAGATTTCTGTCGTTAATGATATTCGTAAAAAATATTGGTATGAAAAACATAAAGATATTTGGGAAAAAACAAAAACACTTGCTTATCTCAGCATACCTTGTATAGATTATTCTGGTGATGTTAAAGGAATTCTCTACCTTCATGATGATAAAGTACGCATATGGAGTGATGATGACAAAAACATAGGGAAAGCAGTAGCAGCAGAATTAGCTTCGATCATCGAGCGCAAGCATGCGGAAGAAGAATTAAAGATCAATCGAGAACGGTTAAAAGTAGCAAATTCGATTCTACGTCACGACATTGCAAATGATGTTATTGTAATAAAAAGCGCTCTTGATATCTACCGTGATGAGCAGGATGAAACTATGCTTGATGAGATCGAGAAACGAGTTGAAAAAAGTTTAAATACAATAAAAAAGCAACGTGACCAGGAAGAGTTCATAGATTCTCATGCAGATTTAGATGAATATCAAATTGATAAAGTAGCACATGATGTTATTAAAAATTATCCAAATATAAAGTTTAATGTTACTGGCACTGGAAGAGCTTATGCGGATAATGCTGTATATTCAGTATTTGAGAACATAATTAACAATGCAATAAAGCATAGCAAAACTACTAAGCTGGATATTGATATTAGTTCAGACGAAGATTATTGTGAGATCAGATTTACGGATTATGGCATTGGCATACCTGACGAAATAAAATATAAGATATTTGATGAAGGTTTCCAATATGGTGAAACAGGGCATACCGGTATTGGTTTGTATATCGTAAAACATACCGTTGAAGATTATGATGGAATAGTATTTGTAGAAGATAATAAACCGAACGGGGCAGTATTTGTAATTCGTTTGAAGAAAACTATTGAAAGATGAAAGAAGTCATTAAGTCAAGACTCGAGTTCAGAAGATCCGCCAACTGGCGGAGAAACTGGACTTGAGACGAAAACTGTCAGCATTCTGAAGTCCAGTCAAAAATGCCTGAACTCCAGTATGCTGAAACTGGACTTGAGACGACAACTGTTAGCATTCTGAAGTCCCGTCAAAAATGCCTGAACTCCAGTCTGCTGAAGGTTGATAAATTGATTGACAAAATATTCGAACCTTACTTTTTAAAGAAAGAAAGTTTAGTCGGAACAGGATTAGGTCTATATATGTCAAAAATGCTCATTGAAAAGAATATGAAAGGTTCACTTACCGTGCAGAATACCAAAAAAGGAGCAGCGTTTACCATTGAAATCACAACCAATTAAAGAAACACCAAAAGCTCTTTTACCTTTATCAATTATGTATGTTGAGGATGAAGGTGTCATACTCCGTTCAGTTAATACAATGCTGGAACGTAAGATTAGAGATGTGTACACTGCGACTGATGGGAAAATGGGATTCGATATATTTAAGAAGCATAAGCCCCAAATCGTTATAACAGATATAAGAATGCCCATCATGAACGGGCTGGAAATGATCGAGAAGATCAAGGAAATTGAACCTGCTACAAAATTCATCGTAGTGACAGCTTATGGAGAAATTAACTATTTTATACGGGCAATAGAACTTGGTGTGCACGGTTTTATTCTCAAACCGGTTGATGTGAATCGGCTTATGGACATGATCCAAGAACTGGGCAATGGCATTTTACTTCAACGGGAGATAGAAAGGAAGGAAGAGGATCGCAAGAAATCTGACGAAGCGCTTCAGGAGCAGAAGGCATATTTCGAACGCCTTTTTGAGAGTTCACCGGAAGCAGTAGTAGTTACCTTGAATGATGGGAAAGTACTACAGGTTAATAATGCATTCACTGATATGTTTGGCTATACTTTGGAAGAAGCAATTGGAAAAGGTATCGATGAACTCATTGCTGCTGATGATCTTTTGAACGAAGCTACTGAATGCACTAAGCAAGTTGCTAATGGCAAAGATATACAGCTTGAAACAAAGCGTAGAACCAAAAGTGGTAAATTGCTGGATGTATCGATTCTCGGCACGCCTATCATCATAGAAGGACAGCAGGTAGCAGTGTATGGTATTTATCGAGATATCACCGACAGAAAACGGGCTGAAGATGAGCTTAAGGCAAGTTCTGAGAGATTGCAGAAACTTATCGAGGATACTGTCAACGTGCTCGCCAATGTTGTTGAATTGCGGGATCCCTACACAGCAGGTCATCAGCATAATGTGGCTCAACTTGGGATTGCCATTGCAGAGGAAATGAAATTTCCATCCGATATGATCGAAGATATTCGTATAGGCGGAATCGTACATGATATTGGTAAGATCAAGGTGTCGATCAGGATATTGAATAAATCGGAAATGCTTACAGATAAAGAGTGGGAACAGATTAAATTACACCCGAAAGTAGGTTATAACCTACTGAAGGATCTTGATTTTCCGTGGCAGGTTGCCAAAATGGTGCTTCAGCATCATGAGCGGTTTGATGGTAGCGGTTATCCAAATGGACTGAAGAATGATGATATCCTTATGGAAGCCCGAATACTTGCAGTAGCAGACGTTGTAGAAGCAATGGTGAATGATAGACCCTATCGTCAAAGTCTTGGATTGGAGATCGCCATTGAAGAAATAGAGGACAACAAAGGTATTTTATATGATCCGAATGTTGTTGAAAATGCAGTCCGAATTCTCAAAAACGGAACCTTTGTTTTTAATCAAAAACATACCGTATAACGAAAAAAATATCACTAAAATAAATCCCGAAAATGCTCCTGCAAAATTGACAAACATTTACATTCAAAAAAATTTAATTTTTTTTATAAATTCTCATTACAATATTTTGTTTTTAACTTACCACTATTGTGCCAGTTAACTATATTGAAACCTAAAAAATAGATAACTTTTTTTCAAAAAAAAGAAAAAGCTTGACAGTTTTTTCATTCTCAAATAAATGTCCCCCCATAGTGATGGCGGTATAAAATGAAAGGAAATAATAAGTTTGTAAATAACCTGAAAAATTTAGGTTTTAGTGAACGGCAGGCTAAAGTTTATTCAGCGTTATTAGAAAAAAAGGATGCATCTTTATCTGACCTGCAAAAAATCTCCGGAGTTCCGCATAACAAGGTAAGCGAGGTTGTTAATTACCTTTTACGCGAAGGCTATTGCTCAGAAAAAAAAATAGGTAACAGAAAATATTTTAATATTGCCAGCCCAAAATCTTCATTTAGTCGCTCTTTGAAAAACATGGAAAATAATTTGGCTGAAAGTTATAAACTAATCAATGAAATGGAAGAAATATACAATAGTTCTGACGATATCAAAGAACCTTTTGAATACATAGAAGTTTTTCATGGAAACGATAATATACATCAAAAATTCTGCGAGTTAACAGGAAATGCCAAAAACGAAATATTGTCATTCACAAAACCTCCCTGGGCTGCTTCAACTTCCGAAGAACAAAAAATGCAGGGAGATGTACAAAATGCATTTTTAAAACGTAAAGGTGTCTTAAAAACTATTTATGAAATAAAGAGTATTGAAGATTATGTTACAATTTCTCTCATGGAAAGAGATCGTAAAGCCGGTGAACAATGCAGAATCTCGAGTATCCTTCCACTCAAAATGTTCGTATTTGATAATAAAACATTGTTGATTGCTGATGCAGTCCCGTTAAATATTTCCAATGAACTCAGGATGGTGCTCATCAAGCAACAGACTATTGTTGATGCATTTATTGCCTTATTCGATTTTTTCTGGCAGCAATCTATGGATGTTAAATCATGGAAAGCTCAGACCAAAAAAAAATAAAAAACAAAAAAGGAGGAAAGATTAAAAAGCAATACCCTTTGAAGAATTTAAAATTAGAGAGAAAATATAAATTAAAAAAGGCGAAATGTTATCTAAAATGTCAAAGATAGGAGCCCCGACCACTATGGTTCGTAGGGCATAAGATAGTTAATGTCATTGATAGGCAGACATCCCGACCTGTCTAACGAGATGTAGATGCATCGGGATAGAATAATTATATTAACAAAAACAAAAAAATTATAGGAGAAAACAATGAAAAAGAGTATTATCTTATTTACAGTTTTATTTATGGTGTTCTCAGTATTAACAGCCCAAGTTCCCGAATGGCAGTGGGTAAAACAGGCTGGTGGAAGTGGTCATGATTGGTGCGGTGGTAATAGCTTAGATGCAAATGGCAATTCGTATGTAGTCGGAAGCTTTCAAGGCACAGCGACTTTTGGCGATACAACTCTAACAAGCAGTGGGCCTGATGATATTTTCGTAGCAAAACTTGATGCAAATGGAAACTGGCAATGGGTAAACCAAGCTGGCGGAACTGGTAATGCTTTAGGGATTGCTATAAGCACAGATGCAAATGGCAATTCGTATGTAACCGGAGCCTTTACAAACACAGCGACTTTTGGCAGCACAACTCTAACATCCGGCTACGGAACGCCGGATATTTATGTTGCAAAAATAGATGCAAACGGAAATTGGCAGTGGGCAAAAAAGGCTGGCGATGATCTTTATTTTCCTGATTATGGTGTGAGTATAAGTGTAGATGCAAGTGGTAACTCGTATATAACCGGATTTTTTATGGGCACAGCGACTTTTGGTAGTACATTTCTACCAGGCTTCGGCCCTCCTACTGAGGAAATTTTCGTAGCAAAACTTGATACAGACGGAAACTGGCAGTGGGCAAAACAGGCTGGTGGAAGTTCTGGTGATGGTGGCAATGGAATAAGTGTAGATGCAAATGGTAATTCGTATATTACAGGATATTTTAGTGGCACAGCGACTTTTGGCGGTACAACCCTAACAAGCAGCGGGGGTAGTGATATTTATGTAGCAGAACTTGATCCCGATGGAAACTGGCAGTGGGCAAAACAAGCTGGCGGAAATAGTGGTGATTGCGGATATGATACAAGCATAGATACAAATGGGAATTTATATGTAACCGGGACATTTGAGAGCACAGCGACTTTTGGCGCTACAACCCTAACAAGCAGTGGGGGTAGTGATATTTATGTAGCAGAACTTGATACTGCTGGAAACTGGCAGTGGGCAAAACAAGCTGGCGGAAGTGTTTCGGATTACAGCTATAAGATAATCGCAGATGCAAATGGTAATTCATATATTACAGGATATTTTAATGGCACAGCGACTTTTGGCACTACAACCCTAACAAGTAGCGGTGGTAGGGATATTTTTGCAGCAGAGCTTGATACCGATGGCAACTGGCAGTGGGCAAAACAAGCTGGCGGAAGTAATAATGAAGGTGGCGGTGATATAGATGTAGATGCAAATGGGAATGTGTATGTATCCGGAGGTTTTGAAGGCACAGTGACTTTTGGCGGTATAACACTAACTAACTACGGAACTGATCCCTCCATAGATGATGCCTATTTAGCGAAACTCGCTCCTCTTACATCTATTACTGAGAATTTCGACGGTGTCACGCCACCAGCATTACCAGGTGATTGGCAATGTCTTTTAGAAGTTCTCCCTTCAAATACCACTGCAGAAGTTAAAACAACCATACACGGATCAGCCCCTTCTGCTCCCAATACTGCATATATTAATAATGGCTTAGATGGTTCTACCGGTCAGTTAGATCCAACCGCATTCGTAGCTTTAGTTACTCCATTGGTAGAGGTTGGAGACAATGGAAGTATCTTGACATTCTGGGCTCAGGGCAGTAACCCAATAATAGTAGGAACAATGTCCGATCCAGCAGATTCTGCAACATTTACGCTAATTGAAGAAATAACATTGACCGGCACCTTTACAGAATATACAGTCGCATTAACCAATCCCAGCATTACCTATATAGCTTTTAAACATGGTAACATCAGCACCTATACTCCACTATTCGTTGATGATGTAACATTTGAACAGGCTTTGCCACTTATTGGTGATTTCAATTTTGATGGCTATGTAGATGCAACAGACTTGCAGATGTTTGGAGACCACTGGCACTTTGTTGATACGGACCCTGGTTGGGACCCTCTCTACGACTTGGTGCCGGATGGTATTATAGATGCTGCTGACTTACAGGTTTTCGGAGACCACTGGCACGAAGGCACACCTCCAAAATCCAGTTCGGGCAAATCTGGAAAAGGTCCCAATGAATTTGCCGGCATAGTCTTTGATCTGGATGCTACAACATTAGGTAATCAGAATCTGACCAGCATACCCTCACAACCTGTGGGAACCATGATACGGTTAGATGTGTATTGCACCGGAGTTCAAAACTTAGATACCTACGAATTTGAGGTTATCTATAACCCGACGGAGCTTACTTATGTAACATCTACTCCTACAAATCCCATTACTTATGAAGGGAACATCCTTGAATCTAATGGTGGCACAGCAGTAGGCTGGATGGTTGATACTTCTACTCCAGGTGTTTTAAGTCTTGCTTATACATTAACAGGAACAGATCCTGCTCAAGCACCTGAAGGAGAGGGTCTTATTGCAGACATCGTATTCCAGGCACTGGTTAACACTTATGGTACTCTGAGCTTTGGAGATGTTTACTACTACGATTCCTATGGTGTAGTGGACCTCATCACAGATACGGGAACAGCGACCCTTCCGTTTGAGCTCTCTGCTTTCACTGCGACCTATAATGCAGTGAATGGTTATACTACGATCGAATGGACCACAGCGAGTGAAAACGATGTAATTGGCTTCAATATATATCGCAACGACTGTGATGAATTTGGTACGGCAAAGAAGATCAACAGTGAGATCGTAGAAGGACATGGCAGCACGACAGAGATCCATGAGTATGAATTTGTAGATATAGATCAA
>ASNI01000006.1 GCA_000404785.1 Cloacimonetes bacterium SCGC AAA252-N17 | reverse complement strand
GACAGAACACCAATTTTTTACAAAACAAACTCAAATTAAAGTGTATTTCTGTCATCCTAACAGCCCTTGGGAAAGAGGAACCAATGAAAACACTAATATGCTAATTAGAGACTTTTTCCCTAAAGGAACAGACTTTAGTAAAGTTAGTAAGAAAGAAATTAAGAAGGTTCAAAACATGTTGAATGAAAGACCAAGAAAAACCTTGAATTGGCTAACTCCTAAAGAGGTATTTAATAATTTAATTGTTGCAATAAAAACTTGAACCTACCTTTTATAAAGATCATGAAAATGAGCAGGCACCAGAATATTTCATAAAATACACCACCGAGAGAATTATTAACCCATTCAGAACTGGCTCCAGTATAAAATTTTGTAAAAAAACCGAGTGGAGTAATAATGAGGAGTGCAATCAAATTGAAAAGTATTCTTTTATTCATACAGACAATTTGTACAGCATCTCAGGAGAGCCCAGGGTTAGGTTTATTTTTTTATCTCAAGTCCCAGATCATCCAACAATAAAGTATCTATTTCAGAAGGAGATTCACTCATAAGGTCAACTGCTTTGAGAGTTTTGGGAAATGCTATTACATCACGGATAGACTCAGCAGCTGTCATTATCATAACAATTCTATCTATTCCGGGAGCGATCCCGCCATGAGGAGGTGTGCCGTAAGCAAATGCTTTCAGAAAAAATCCAAAACGCTGCTCAAGTTCTTCGCCCTCGATTCCGATTATCTCGAAGATCTTTCTTTGAATATCAGGCCTGTGGCAACGAATACTGCCTGATGACAATTCCAATCCATTGCATACAAGGTCATAAAGCTGCCCAATAATGTCGCCATATTTTTCAGGATCATCAAGATATGGAATGTGTTCGTCCTTTGGCATGGTGAACATATGATGTGCTGTTTCCCATCTATCTTCTTTATCATTCCATTCAAAAAGAGGGAAATCGGTTACCCAAAGAAAATTAAATTTGGAATTATCTATTAGTCCAAGCTCCTTTGCAAGATTATTTCTTAGTTCACCAAGAACTTTGCATACGATTTTCTCTCTATCTGCAACAAAAAGGATGAGATCGCCATCTTCAGCTCCCATACGCTCTATAATCTGCTGCTTGATCTCATCGGAAAAGAACTTATCAATGTTTGAGTGTAAGGTTCCGCCTTTGACCTTCATACGCGCCAATCCTTTGCCGCCAAGGTGTTTTGCAATATCCTCAAGTTTATCAATATCTTTTCTTGTATATTCTCCACAGCCCTTTGCATTGAGTGCACGTATGCATCCACCAGTTTCAGCTACGGAGGTGAATACTCGAAATTCAGCATTTTTCACAATATCGGTCACATCTTGAATTTCCATGCTGAATCTGAGATCCGGCTTATCCGAACCAAAACGTCTCATTGCTTCATGATAAGAAAGTCTTGGGAAAGGGATTGGTAATTCAATATCCAGGATCTCTTTGAAAATTTTATAGAACAACTTTTCAATGACCTCAAAGATATCTTCCTGAGATACAAAGCTCATTTCAAGGTCAAGTTGTGTGAATTCCGGCTGTCTGTCCGCGCGAAGATCTTCATCACGGAAGCAGTGGGCGATCTGGAAGTATTTATCAAATCCGCTGATCATCAGAAGCTGTTTGTAAATCTGGGGAGACTGCGGGAGTGCATAGAATTTTCCTTTGTATTCCCTGCTGGGAACGAGATAGTCCCGTGCACCTTCAGGTGTACTTCGCACAAGTAAAGGAGTTTCTATCTCATAAAAATCACGTTCTATAAGAAATTTCCTCATTTCATAAATGATATAATGTCGTAGTAATATCTTACGTTGCAACTCCTGTCGCCTCAGGTCGAGGTAACGATATTTCAAGCGCAAATCCTCATCGGCGACAACTTTTTCATTTATTTGTATAGGCAATTCTTTTGATGAATTCAGTATTTTCAAATCCTTTGCAATCACTTCTATCCGACCTGTTTTCAAATCGGGATTGACCATATTCTGAGGACGGATAGACACAGTTCCTTTAACTGCGATCACATATTCAAGCCGAAGATTGTGAGCTTTTGTCAGAAGCTGCGTGCTGTTCATGGGATTGAATACAACCTGTACAATGCCTTTCACATCTCTCAGATCAATAAAAATAAGATTTCCCATATCACGTCGATTATGAACCCACCCCATGACCACTACATCTTGTCCCTCGGATCCAATATTAAGATCACCTGCATATTCAGTTCTTTTCCAGTTCTCTAATAAGTCAAACATGTTACTCCATCAAATTTAATTTATAATAAGAATTGAACCACTCATAGAATTTTTTCAGTCCATTTTTTATATTGGTTTTTGGTTTATAATTAAACATTTTTTGCGCCTTTGAAATATCCGCATAGGTTCTTTGTACATCACCTTTGGGAAGTGGCTGCTTATTAGTAAGTATTTCGTATTCAAAATTATCCGAAATTTCTTTTACAAGCTCTTCGAGTGTTATGGGCTCATTATTGCCCAGATTGATGATCTCAAATACACCTTTATTTTTCTTGAGCCATGCAAATGCCTTCATAACACCATCGATTATATCATCAATATAGGTGTAATCTCTGGAGGTAGTACCGTCGCCATAAAAGGGTATCGATTTCTTATGTATGATATACTGAGAGAATTTATGGATCGCAAGATCAGGACGCTGGCGAGGACCGTACACTGTAAAAAATCTCAAGCAAACAATATCCATATCATAGAGATAATGATATGTATGACAGAAAAGCTCACCTGCTTTTTTAGTCGCTGCATAGGGAGAGATCGGATTTTCAACGGGATCATCTTCAGAGAAAGGTATCTTCTCATTATTTCCATACACCGATGATGAGGAGGCGAAAATAAACTTCTTAATACTATGATCCTTACAACATTCGAGCAGATTCAGTGTCCCTTCAATGTTCACCTTCTGATAATATGGTGCATTTTCTATCGAGGGTCGCACTCCAGCCATTGCTGCGAAATGGATCACACTATTGATATCATATTCATTGAAAAGTATCTGTAACAACGCCATATCAGTGATATCTCCTCGAATAAAGGTAAAATTCTTTTCTGCTTGAGTGCGTTCTTTAATCAGTTTTAGATTGTGTTGCTTTAATGCAACATCATAAAAATCATTTATATTATCAAGCCCAATAACCACTTCACCCTTACTGAGAAGTTGCTCCACGAGATGTGAACCAATAAAACCCGCTGCACCTGTTACCAGTATCATTATACTACCCCACTCAGATATTTTTTTATGAAGCTTACAACTTCTTCTCTTTTAATCTCTGATTGAGCTTTCTTTTTGATATCTTTTACTACATACATACCTGATTTCAGCTCGTTATCGCCGATCAATACAGCAAAAGACACATTGTTTTTGTCGCAAAACTTTAAATTGTTTCCCACAGATGAACTTTCATCCGCTATTATTGCAGAAATATCTGCTTTATGAAGTTCCTGTATCATCTCGATGGATGCCTGAAGTGCACAAGTCCCGATAGGAATAACAAGCACTTCCAGGATATTTTCTTCAGGGAATGAAAAGCCCGATTTTTCCAGAGAAAGGATTATTCTTTCCAATCCCATTGAGAGTCCTACTGCCGGTGTTTGCTTTCCACCAAGATATTCGATCAGTTCATCATACCTTCCGCCACCACCAAGTGCGTCCTGCGCTCCAAGATAATTGATCTTGTATTCAAATGCAGTTTTTGTATAATAATCCAATCCTCGGACTATTTCAGGATTAACATTAAAGGGCACCTTCATCATTTCCAGATTATTCTTCACACCCTCGAAATGCAGGGCACACTCTTCACAAAGGCTATCCAACATGCGTGGTGCATTTTTTATGAGTTGCCGACAGCTATTATTCTTGCAGTCAAACACTCTGAGTGGATTCTGATCCATTCTGCGCTGGCAGTCCGCACAATATTTATCTTTATCTTTATATAAAAACTCTTTCAGTAAAATATTATAATCATTACTGCATTCAGGGCAGCCCACACTGTTGATCTCAAGAGATACATCCGGCACTTTTGCTTCTTGTAGTATCTGCCAGCCAATGGCAATAATTTCTGCATCTACAATCGGATTGGACGATCCTATGCACTCCACACCGAATTGATAGAACTGTCTGTACCGACCTTTTTGAGGTCTTGAATATCTGAACATCGGACCTTCATACCAGAGGCGCAGAGGTTTTTTCTTTGATGATTTAAGATTGTGTTCTGCTACCATTCTCGCTATCGAAGCAGTACCTTCAGGTCGGAGAGCAAGTTCACGTCCTTTCTTATCTTTAAAAGCATACATCTCTTTTTCAACGATATCTGTGTCTTCACCCACACTTCGCTGAAAAAGTTCGAGCTGTTCAAAAATTGGGACACGAACTTCAAAGTAATTATATAATGATGTAAGTTTTCTTATGATGTTCTCAATATAATGCCATTTCTTAATATCTTCCGGCAAAATATCATAGGTTCCGCGTGGTGCCTGGTATTTCATAATGTTATTGTAAAACTATTATTTATTTTTTTCTTTCAGGAATATAATATCGTGGTTTTCTGTAAAAAATGCGGAAGATAATTATCGCAACTGTAATGCCTATCACGTCAGCGAAGAAATCATAAATATCCATAAAACGACCCGATACAAAGCGTTGATGAATTTCATCTAAAATACCCAATATACCTCCGCAAATGAGCACAGTAACAAAGACGCTCCAGAGGTTCTTGATCCTGTCTTCATGTTTCAACATCAGAAGGAAAAGAGTAGCCCAAATCCCATATTCGATCAAATGTGCGATTTTATCAGAAAATTTAGGAAAGAGGTTCGGCGCTTGAAAATTCGGTAAAGAGGACAATGTCAGCATAAGAATTGTCCATATAATAAGAGCGATTCTGAATCCCATTTTCATATTTTTAGAAAAATAAGCTGTTTATTAATGTGTCAAGTTTTGAAAAAAAATGTGTTTGAAAAATTATTGTGTATAGATATTAATCATATACAAATATATACTGAAGGGAAAACGTTTATATTTTGCTTTTAACAACAAATGCGGTGCTTCTTTGCTGACCCAGTAATAGGTCGTTCCCTTGTTCTTAAAAATATTATTAGTAAGTATATCGGTTTTTGAATCAATCTTGGAATCGTACTTAATCTCGGATTTGATCTCGTACTCAAAGCACTCATATTTTTTCTTCTGGAAGCTGAGAGTCACTGTTTTTGACTTTTCTGCATCTAACTGCCAGATACGATAATTGCCATAACAGGTATAGTACTTTTGCTTCGGCACATCAGAAAGCAGTGAAAAGGTCATGCTTACAATGTCATGAATTGGGTTATCGCATCGAAGTGTATCGACTTCACTACTTAAAACATTTCGAACAACAATACTACCCTCTTTTTGATTGAAGAGAACAACTTTCTTTTCTTGTACATTTTGCTGGCAAATCGTTTTCCAGAAATAGAAAGGTAAAAAACTATTATTGCACGAACTCACATAAGTATTCTCTATAGAAAAGAGTGCTGAGACAAATCCTTTTGAGGTGCTTTCAAGCGCAATAGTCTGTAATGAATCTGTGCTATCCAGTGTGATCTTTACGAGTGCAACAGGAAGTCCTGCATAATGAACACTATATTCACAGACTGTTTTTTCTGCAAAGCACACAAGGGGTAGGATCAGAATAAATAAAATCAGCCGGAACTTATTCTTCATTTTGTGGTTGCAGTATATTCAGGCGTACACTTGTAATTCGCTGTCCGTCAATGGACTCGATAATAAACTTATATTTATCCTTAAAAATAACAGTTTCACCTTTTTGAGGTATCTTGCCAAAAAGCTGATACAGGAAACCTGAAAAACTATCATACTGATCATCGACTTCCAGATCGAACTTCTTGCAAACATCGTCAATATCGATCGAGCAATCAATAATATATTCGCTCTTTGTAATGGACTTGATCTCTATCTTTTCAACATCTGTTTCATCGAGAATTTCCCCAACAATCTCTTCCAGCACATCCTCCAGTGTAACCAAGCCGGTTGTGCCGCCATACTCATCCACCACAACTGCCATGTGGATCTTATTTTTTCTGAAATAACTCAGAATGAAGCTCAGTTTCATATTTTCCGGAATGAAATAGCATGTTCGCATAAGGTCTTTTATACGCATCTGAGAGCCGAGGTTCAGTATGATATCCTTACTATAAACCATGCCGATAATGTTATCTATTGTTCCACGATATATCGGAATGCGGGAAAAACCACTTTCCTTTATCACATAAATAAGATTTTCAATGCCATCTTCTATCTCAACTGCAGTAATATCAATTCTTGGAGTGAGTATCTCTTTCACTTTTGTATCTGAAAACTCGAAGGCGCTGTTCAGCATCTCCCGTTCTTCTTCATGAATATCAACCAAGTCTGGAGCTTCATCATAGACAATGCTTTTTATATCATCAGAAGTGATTTTTATATTGGAATCCAGCAAACCATGATCTGTTCCTTTCGTAAAAATACTAGAGAAAAGTTCTAAAATCTTAACTATCGGAAATAGAATGATCTTAAAAAATCCAACAGGTAGTGCGACCAAAGTCGAATACTTTTCAGCATACTGGATAGCAAAGACTTTTGGAACGACTTCACCAAAAATGAGTATGATCATTGTTGCAAGAAAAATTTCTATTATTAGTGCAAGAGCTGTAGAAAAGCCCGGTATGGAATGGCTGATATTAAGCGCCATCATTGCAGCTATAGAAGCAAAAGTAACGTTCACAATTGTATTGCCAAGAAGTATTGTGATCAAAAGCTGCTGAGGATGTTTGAGAAGTTGGGGAACATATCTGCTCGACCATTTTTTTGAATTCTCAAGCTTCTTAAGATACATTCTGGAAAGTGAGAATATCGCTGTTTCCGAGGATGAAAAAAATCCTGAAAGTGCAAGAAAAACAACCATTAATATGATCTTAAAAGCCATCGTTATTTCTTCCATTCAAAAATGCTAACAATTATAAACATATTTTTTTCTAACCACAGAGAACACAGAGATTTATAATTTAAATCTTTCAATACCATCTTTCAATCTCTTTACATTAAAGTTAATTAACAAACCTGTTTTAATATTTGAAAGTTTCATATACGTGAGAAGTTGAGCTCTATGAATTCCTTGTATCTTTTCCACTGATTTCAATTCAAGGATAAGAAGACGACAAGGCACACCTTCGCTTTCAACAAGAACATCAATACGATACCCACAATCTAAACGAACGCCTTTATACTCTACCGGTAAAGGATGTTCTAAAGAAAATTTTATTTTATTAATTGCTAATTTTCGAGCTAAACATTGTTGATAAGTCGATTCAAGTAATCCAGGTCCAAGAGTGCGATGTACCTCTATTGCACAGCCAATAATCTTTCCGGTAAACGGATCCCTCTCTAATTTCTCTGTGCCCTCTGTGAACTCTGTGGTTTTAATTAACTCTTTCATGTTCAATTTTCTATTTATACCTAAATCTTATTTATCATTAGATAACTCAAGGTATTGTTCGGTCAAAGCTTTCATCTTCTCTTGCTGTTCGGGATCATCATGCTCATATCCAATGAGATGGAGAATCCCATGCGTAACAAGCCGTTCAAGTTCATCCTGAAATGTTACTAGATAACTTTCCGCCTGATTTTTTGCTTCTTCTGCTGAGATGTATACATCACCAAGAATTGGTAATTCGCCGGGTAAATACTCGGTATGCACATTAAAGGAAAGCACATCTGTTGGACAGTCACGGTCAAGGAACTTCTTATTGAGTTCATGAATTGTAGCATTATCAGTAAAGACAATATTTAGAATTGTTTCAGTGGGTAATCCTTCACTCTGAAAAATATGCGTTATGAGTTTTTGTATGCGCCGTTGGTCTATCTCGGCGTCAGTTTCATTGATAATTTGTTGATTATTTTCTTCCATTTATTCCGGATATGCAATACGTTTTTGATAGATACCAAGTAAAATTGGCATCATACTTTCCTGTAAAGTTTTTAATTCCTTCAGAGAAATTCCACTCTCTGAAAGCTGGTCAGTATCGATCAATCGCTTTATGGTTTTTTTCACAACACTTTCGATTTCTTCAACAGTCGGCTCATGCAGAGATTTGGTAGTGGACTCTATAATATCAGCGATCATAACGATAGCAGCTTCTTTTGTTTGAGGTTTGGGACCATCATAATAGAAATCTTTCTCATCGATCTCTTCTTCCTGTTCAAGCGCTTCATTCAGAAAAAAGCTGATCTGTGATGTGCCATGATGCTGTTGCATAATATCAATTATTGCTTTAGGAATGTGGCGCTCTCGAGCAAGCTTAACTCCGTCCTCAACATGGCGCTTTACTATCTGCGCACTCTGAGTTGCAGTTAATTGATTGTGCATACTTTCTTTTTCAGTAGTATTTTCAATAAAGTATTCGGGATTTTTGGTCTTTCCGATATCGTGATAATAGCTTCCCACACGAGCAAGGATAGGATTTGCCTCTATGGCTTTTGCGGCTGCTGCTGCAAGATTTCCTACAATGATGCAATGATGATATGTTCCAGACGCAGCTTCAGTGAGTAATTTTAATAAAGGATTACTGAAATCAGCCAACTCGAGCAGATGGATATTTGTGATCACCGGCAAACGCTGCTCGATCGGAGCAAGAAGTGTCATACTACCAACGAGAGAAATTAATACCCCCAGAACACCCCATTTGATATCATTCAGAATTGTAAGAATCTTAGCGTGCTGTATTGCGCCAAAAATAAAGACCAGTGCGATGAAAAAGATCAGCATATAGAACGCAGCATTATAGAAATCTCTTCGGCTACGTGGATTCTCAAGGGGAAGCACAGCGCTCATACCGGACAGGCAAATGATCATAGAGGGAACGATCTTCCAGTCTAGCAAACCAGCTATCAGAAAGTAATTTACAAACCCAAAGATCATTGCAGCGGGAACATCAATCAGAAATGCAAGAAGAATAATGGGCAAACCAAAGGGAAGAATATAAGCTGACCAAGTAGTGAGATTTGTTATCAGAATGAGTAAAAGTGCAATACATGCTGTAAAAAATAGAAAGGTTCTGAAGAAAGAAACAGTCCTAAGGAGTTCAGGATACATAAAATATGACAATATGATGAATAGAGAAAGCACAATGAAGATATAGAAAAATTCTGCAATGTGAGAAAGAACCTGTTTTCCTGCCTGTTCTGTAACGATCCTTTTTTGCTCAGCTTGTTCAAGAGCATTCAGTTTTCGTAGCATATCCCCAGTTATTTTCTGATGCTCCGGCACGATCAGTTCATTTTTGAGGACTTCACCGAGAATCTGAGGAACACTTTCGCTGGCTCTTTTCTTTGCAACATCAGTTTCTTCTCTATCATATATGACATTGGGCTGTAAGATTTTATTGAGTATTTTCTCAATGATGCTTTTCCACCCGTCAGAACCGAACCTTGGAGTGCGTTGATCAAGAATATAATTGATCGCAGTTTCTTTTGTAAAAAGCTCTTTTATAGAAACTACTTTTTCAGTATTACCCTCAATTAGAGTGATTTTTTCATTATTGGGTTCGCTTTTGAGGATTCCAACACCAAGAACACTTTTCACCTGCACAAGCAGAAATTCAAAGAGCTGTTCGCGAGCATCTTTGTTCTCAAGAAATTTCAACTCCTGTTCGTTTAAGCTGTATCCGTCTTGATTTAAACTTAATAATCTTACAGAATTAAGGGAATCCTGTATAAATGTCTTATCCAATAAGCTGTAGAAATCATTTATATGAGACTGTGCGTCAAAAGTGACATCATCAGAAAATTGATACTTGGGCAAAACACGTTCTTCTGCTTTTGCTTTTTTGTCTTTGAGAATTTCAGGATCTTCATAAATATGGAAATTAAAGGGAGCTACGATAGTCTGATTGGAAATCTGCCCGATATTGAAAGTGGATTTCCTAATAATAATTTTTTCTCTTGTAAAGAAGAAATTAACAAGAAAGATGAGTATTGTGGTGATACCGACCGCAATAAATGCCTGCGATATTCTTTTTGCTGGAATATATGTTTTCATGTCTTATTAAATATTTACTCGAGAATTTTGATATGTATATATAAAATCATCAATTCTTTTGTCAAACAATAAATGGGTGAAGAGCAAAGAGTGAAGAGTGATGAGTGAGAAATGAAGACGGATGAGTGAGAAATGAAGACTGAAAGGATATCCAATAACGATAGATTAATATCTTGGGAGACTCTTCTTCAGTCAGTTGAAACTGACATTCACCAGAATGACAATCTCCCCTTCATTGTCATCCTCGAGGAATCCCCAATTCATTGGGGGTGACGAAGGATCTCCCAAAAGGATGAATTAATGTTCTTGGGAGATTCTTCACCCGATAAATCGGATTCCAGAATGACAATCCTTGTTGGGGAGATTCTCTTTCTTAGCCAGCTGGCGGATCAGAATGACAATCCCCCTTCCTTGTTATCCTTGAGAAGTGAGTTTTAGCTCACCATTCGCAAGGTTATTTTACTGAAAATAAAAAAGCCCCTTATTCCGAACAAAGAGATAAGGGGCTTCTAAGAATGTATATCAGTCTCGGGGTATTCTAAGAATCTGGTTTGGATAAATCAAATCAGGATCTTTGATCTGATCTGTATTAGCTCGGTAAATTTTGGGCCATTGGAATGGATCATTGTAAATCTCAGGATAGCTTGAAATTGTCCAAAGGCATTCACCTCCATACACCTTCCAACTTGAAGGAAGTCCACGAGGTATTTTGAAAACCTGATTGGGATAGATCAAGTCAGGATCTTTGATCTGATCTCTATTGGCACGATATATGATCCCCCACTTTGCAGGATCATTATAAATATGCTCATAGCCGGAGATCTTCACTAAATAATCACCTTTAACCACAGTATATTCATCCTCATAGTACTCACCATAAGGATACATATTTTCCTGAAGCATATCAATTCTGCTATCAATCTCTGCAAAATCCTGCTGGAACCGAGGGACTTTTGCTATATCCTCACCCTTCAGACTTTCATACTGAGCAATGAAATTCTTGATTTCCTGATTACTTTTATACAGTTCGGAATTAGGAAGTTGATCATAGTAATCAAGCTTGTTCTTGATCTCATTCAATTTCTGTTCGAAATCAACAAGTTCACTATGCGAAACAGTTCCGATAGAATTCATGATTCTTGTGTAGATCACATCATATTCCAGATCAAGAAGAGCGATTTCTTCACCCAGAGCTACAATTTTCAATTCATTCTCAGTAACTTGCGAACCGGCATTTGCCTGGCGAACCTGCAGCATCATCAGCTCATTTTCCAGAGCTTCCCAGTACTTGAGAGTTTCTTCTTTGGAGAGGTCTTTGTATTCCTCTTCTGTCAAATAGCGGACTTCCGCCTGCAGAAAAGTAGATAGGATCATCAATAAAACGAATAGTGCGATATACTTTTTCATGTTACTCCTCCCCTAAAAAACCGTCGTCTTTTAGCTGTTGTTCGTAATCCTGAAGATTTTGAAGTTCAACTTTTTTTTGTTGCAATTCCTTCTCGAGTGCTTCAATCTCTGCGCTTTGTGCACTAACTTGTGCTTCGAATTGTTCCACTTTCGCGCGAAGGTCAACCAGCTCTGCTTGGGAAATAGGCGGAGATGGTTTATGACAACACGCTGAAAGCACAAAAAATGCAATCAATAAAAAAGATATGATCTTAATTATATTCTTTCCCATACGTTCTCCTTTCAGAATATGTTTAGATGTTTCTTGTTTTTATGGTAAGGATGTGTCAAGTTTTTCTTAATTTGTTTTATAATTCTATCGCTTTATAATTGGAATTCCAGTCCGGAAAAGAGATAATTTGTAGTTTTATTATTCGTATTAATCAGAGTGTATTGAACTTTCGCTTTGAGATGCCGGTTCAAATAGAAGGATACTTTCCCACTTATTCTTTGAGTACGAGTGAATTCTCCAGAGAGGAACTCAGATTCTTACTAGCTTCTCGCAATATTCTCGTAATCAGCAATATTGTTAAGATAATTTTCTATACGATCAAAATATTATGGATATACAGCAATTGATGGGATTTTCCCCAATATTTCCCCCGATTTATCGGGGCAGATACTCGTAAACATCATCATCAAGGGGAATGGTAAAATCTGCATAAATTAGATTAGCGAGCAACAGGACAATAAGTAAGAGTATTACTTTTTTCATATTCTTATCGCTTCTTTGCTATGTTTTATCCTGAAAATGTAATATACACCGATTATTGCCGGAACAACCGAATTAAAGAAAAATATTAAGAACGTAGCAGTGACCGCAAGTTCAGGACTTATTCCATACTTCGAGAAAACCTCGATTGCAAAGGTTTCACGAAGCCCAAATCCATTAAATGAAAGGGGAATAATGTGAGAGATATGAATGAGTGGGACAGAGATCATAATTTTAAAAAAACTAATATCAACGAAATTTCTCAGAAGAATAAAATATTGGTAGAATGTTATAAACACAAAAATTATCTGTGCAAGCATTATTTCGGGTGTTTTCTTTAAATAATTTAATGAGTATGACTGGATATTCTCATTTTTGGTTAAGAAAGAAAAAAGATAAATTATAAAAGGAAGAAAGATCACTGCGATCAAGACCGCTACCTTTATGATCATATTAATGTTGGTGAAAAAGAAAATCGCTGCAAAAGCTGCAAAAAAAATATTTTTCCATGTAAGGAATATTCGCTCAACGCCTATTGAAGCTAATGTGGCTTTCTTTTTGTTATTCACAAAATATATTTTGCCAACGACACCGATACCGCCAGGACCAACAAATCGTAGTGCCAGTCCGACAAAATATGATTTCAACACTTCATATTTCTTAGGTGTGTAATCAGAATTCATTTTGAGATATTTTCCCCAATTATATGCCTGAATAAAGAGTTTAATAATTGTTGTGATAATAATTAATAGTATTACCCATAATTTTATTGTCAGGAAATCAGCAATTAATTGGTCAAATTGAATTTTTTTGAAAATGAAATAGAGTATTAGTGCTGTTATGATTATCTTAAGGACAAAAATTATGGTTTTGGATGAGTTTGATAATTTCATTTAATTTTGATTGTCATACACATTACTTTGTCATCAGCCAGCTGTCTGAGTGAAGTGACCGCCTGTCACGGCGTCATGTCTGGGCGTAGTGTAGCGAAGACTGAAATGAAGACGGAAAGGATCTCCCAAGAGGATAAATTAATGTTTTCGGGAGATTCTTCGCGGATGCATTCGCTACGCTCAGCACATGGCTTATACTGAACAAAGCGAAAGTGCTCCAGAATTTATCCCGTTAAATCTTTTTTTTATTTAACTGGGATGACAATTACTTTCGGGAGATTCTTCTTCAGTCAGTTGAAACTGACATTCACCAGAATGACAATTTCCCCTTCCTTGTCATCCTCGAGGAATCCCCAATTCATTGGGGTGACGAAGGATCTCCCCAAGAGGATAGATCAATGTTTTTGCCAGATTCTTCGCGGAGTTTATACTGAGCAAAGCGAATGTGCTCCTCCAGAATGACAATCTTGCTTTTTAACCTATTAATCACTAAAACCAGCCATAACTAAGGTCCTTCCATTCTGGATTAACACTTTCAATTAACTCGATCTTTTTGATTCTAAGCCAACCTTTGATTTGCTTTTCTCTATTTATTGCTCCATTTATGTCAGGACAGGATTCATAATGCACAAGTTGATCAATATTATACTTTTTTGTGAAACCTCTAACAGTACCATGTTTATGCTCAAAGACTCTTCTTTCCAGATTATTTGTTACACCTGTGTAAAGAGTCTTTGAGTTATTAGTCATTATATACACATAATAGGTTTTGGTGAGTGGCATCTTTTTTTACTACTTTCTTGTCATCCTCGAGGAAGGAATTTTAATTCCTGACGAAGGATCTCAAAAGAGGATAAATTAACGCTTTCGGGAGATTCTTCGCTGCGCTCCAGAATGACAATTACTTTCGGGAGATTCTTCGCGGATGCATTCGCTACGCTCAGCACATGGCTTATACTGAGCAAAGCGAATGTGCTCCAGAATGACAATTACTTTTGGGAGACTCTTCTCCGCCCACTGGCTGATCAGAGTGACAATCAACTATTATTTCCACGTCCACTTGCTGAACATCCCTAACAGAGAATAATAAATCAAATAATATGGATAAAATATTATATAAAACAGATCAAAGAAATGAAAGGACTCCCTGTGTTTGATCAAACCTGAAATCCAGAAAATCAAGAATGAAACATAGTATATCGACAAACCAAGCAAATCTTTATAAAAAATTACATGGAATGGCATATAAAGAAAGAATAAAAGAATAAATAATGAAACTACTTTGTAAAGCGGAGACGATAAAGGAAATTGACCGTATCTGCGTTTTTGCTGATTGGCAAAATCGTTTATTTGAGGATGAGTATAAACCTTGCAGTCAGAATTATATATGATTTTAAACTGGGTATTTTTAATGAGATTAAGTAATAACTTATCCTCTCCGCATGTGAAGCTCTTTATCTTCTCGAATCCATCAACCTGCTCGTAAGCTTTTTTATTAATATAGAGATTCCTCCCATTGTTACTGAAGGGAACTCCAAGATTTATCGTGGCACAATAAAAATCTGCAGTAATGATCTGTGAAAATCTCCGAAAAGAAGAAACTCCTTTTTCGGGTGAGTATCCTACTACCATTCCAACATTTTTGCAAATGAATTTATTAAACGAGTCTATCCAGTTCGAAGGCATCATGCAATCAGCATCAGTAAAAAGAAGATTTTCAAATTGTGCTTTTTCAATTCCCTTCTTAAGAGCATACTTCTTGCCTTTATACTCTTCACTTTTATTGGCAATATGCACTGCTGTATAATTGGATCTATTTTTACAGAATTCCTGAATTATTTTAGAAGTACTGTCACTCGAAGCATCATCAATAAGGATCACTTCAAATAATTTTTCCGGATAATTGAGATTTTCTAATGAGTGTAGAAGAACTGGAAGGGTGTGCTCCTCGTTTCTGCAAGGAATTATGATGGAGTAAGAATGCTGAATTGAGTTTTTTTTCTTAAAAGAAATGAATAATGAAACTCCAAATAAAATAAGGAAGAAGGAAAAAAAGTATAAGATTATCATATGCTTGTTAAGTATAATGGATTAAGGATTGTATTTTCGTGGTATTAAATGATTTAGTAACTTTATGACATAGAGACTTTGGGACTATGTGATTTGGGGACTTTGTGACTAAGTGACCAAGTGACTTTGAGATTTATAAAAAGTCTGATGGATATTACGTTGTCCATTGCTCTGGTTGCCGGCTCATATTTACCAATTTCCCCAGAACAAAATCATAACTTTGGATTAATTCGTTGAAAACCTGTTTGTCTATATAGCTGCATTCATAGGAAAATTTTAACCAGACCTGAGTTTCTGCAGCTTCTGCTTCAGAATCTGAAAGTTTTGCTACAAACGCTTTAGGATAACGTCTTTTTCTAAATGCTTCAGCAATATTCGTAGCAACTGATCTCGAAGCTCTTCTAATCTGATCAGTTAATGAAAACTTTTCTTCTTTTGGGAAATTCTTAGAAAGTTCAAATATTTTCATCGCATTATCAAAAGACAAATTAAAAACATCCAATTCATTATGATCTCTTATTTTCATTATACCCTCCTCCTTTTTTATTATTTCTCATCTTATCTCAATCTCACCCAGTCAGCCTGTCTCTCTCAGTCTCTCCCTCACCAAGTCACCCCGTCGCCCTGTCACAGCTTCCCAATATGTCCCTTCCCAACACCTTTGACTTTACATCCTGCTCTCAAATATGCCTTTATCTTCTCATCATTAAGAAAATTTGAGCAGTCTATAATAAGAGGTTTTTTCCCTGTCATCGCAACAACCTCATCCGGGTCGAGCTCGAGGTATTGCGTATGACCTACAGCAAAAATGACCACATCTGCATCTTTTAGCGCATCGGATAGTGATTTTTCAATCGGCACATTCTCCATTTCTGCCCAATATTCCACATAAGGATCGTGGGTTTTGACAATTGCCCAATATTCATTCAAGAATTTTATCAGAGTTTCGGACGGTGAATGTCTCGTGTCTCCTAAATTTTCTAAATAAGAAACACCCAAAACAGCTATCTTTACATCCTTCAAATCAGGATATTCTTCTTTGATAAGATCGATAGTATGTAATGGCATTGTATCATTAATATCAACAGAATTTATTGCAATTTTCAGCTTATCATCAATATTAAAAATAGCACCCATTGCCCAGTTTGCCAGAACAGGATCTTTCGTCAGACAATATCCACCCACCCCTAAACTTGGACGCAATAAATTATCGTGAGTACCTTTACGTTTGCGGATCGCAGCACGTACTTTATGAATATCGACACCTATCTTTTCCGCACACTTTGCCCATTCAAGTGTAAGTGCAATATTCGTTGCACGATATGAATTTTCCATAACCTTGGAAAGTTCGGATGCATTTGTGTTATCCAATTCAGTAAGGGGATATTTCTCAGTATCGAGAATATTGTTTAAAAACTCTCGAGCAATATACTTACTCTTTTCATTCACTCCCGAAAATACACGCCAGAAATCTCGGATTGAGCTTACATACTTTGCACCGGGCATAACTCGCTCATAAGAATGTGCGATCAAAGGAGGATTCTTTGCAATGTCAATTCCACGTTTATTAAATTCCTCTTCAATAAGTGGCTTAACGACATTCTCGCATGTTCCGGGCGGAACAGTTGTTTCTACAAGAATAAGACATTCAGGAGAAATATGCATACCAAGATTTTTCATGCCATCTCTAAAGGCAGACATATCACAATAGCCCTGAGAGGCATCTCCAAAAGTAGGTTTCGTAGCATCCAACTGAATATCTACAACCACAATATCTGCCACCTCATATGCATAATTGAGCCATGTTGCTCTCAGTGTTTTCTTTTCAACTACAGTTCTATGAAATATTTTTGGCACTTCTACATCGGAGGAACTTACCGGTGGGATTCCTCGATTGATAACCGGCACTTTCCAAAAGGAACGCAGAGAAGCTCTTTGCTGACCATGCACAAAATAGAGCGGTTCTCCTTTTTCATCAACTGCATCTGCAACAACTGCTGCCATCACGCAGCCGACAAAACCCATCCCCTGCACAGCTACGATCTTGCGTCCTAATTTTCGTTGCTCGGCAGTTATTTTCTTGAGTTCTTTTAATTCATTCGCTGATTCAGATTCGGTTGGAAGTTTATATTCCGTTCCGTTGGGCGAGAGGGATGCTTTCATCATATGTAAACCTCAATTTATTTTGTTTATTAGATTATTTACATTGTTCAAAGATATTTAAACGAATAAGAGACTTAGAGATAGAGAGAATGTGAGAAATCATTGACTGCCTTGAAATTTCATATGCTCCAATTCTGTGGCTCTCTACTCATATTTACAAGTTTGCCAATTATATGATCATAATTATTAAACAAATCATCAAATGTAATTTCATCAATATATCTGCATTTCAAAGTAAATTCTAACCACACCTGAGTTTCTGCAGCTTCAGATTCGCTATCTGATAATTTTGATATAAAAGCTTTTGGATACTTTCTTTTCCTAAAAGCTTCTGCAATATTTGCTGCTACAGAACGAGAACTTCTGCGCATTTGATCAACTAAAGAATATCGTTCTTCTTTAGGAAATAATTTTGTAATTTCAAATATTTCCATTGCTGCATCAAAAGCTAATTGATAAACTACAAGATCTTTATGCGTTCTTATTTTCATAATACTCTATTTTTCGCCTTATCACCCTACCGCCTATTAGTCCAAACTCCCCTTCACCAAGTCCCCCAGTCTCTCCTTCACAACGTCTCTTTCTCTCAACGTTTCCCCCATCTAATATTTCAACTCAATTCCCGAATAAACATAATTCTTCACCTTATCATCTGTATTCTCATATTCATATCTGAGATGAAACTTCAATTCCGGTGTAAAACTATAATTTATCGAAGCAACAATATTTTGTGTCCTGCTGATTTCACCAGCTAAGAATTTAGTATTGGGCTGCGGCTTGAAAGGATCATTACTAATACTGCCCTGCTGCATATTTGAATATAGCACTTTACATTCCAGACCTGGTAATAAATATTGAGCCTGAATCGCAAGATTAAGTTGATTAGAGCCATTCGGATAACCGAGTAATTGATTTCTATGACTGTAAACTAAATCCCTGCGGTGGCAATATGTTCTCGGTCCAATAGCGGTTCCTTCAAAAGTGATATTTAATGGTAACTTTTCAAATGAATAACTTACTCCAAGCTGTTCAGCGAATCCTGACAAATATTCATTAGTTGTTAATCTACTCAACTTTACATCATCAATAAATAAATTATTATAAATAAGAAAACCATTGAATGGAGAATAATTTGTGATTAAAAAAGCATTTACATTATCTCTGGATTGATTTGCAAAATCTACCAGCTTGTACATAATTAAGGGTGTGGAATAGGAAATATCAAAATTCCTGTCACCATAAATTGAGCATTCACCAATGGCTAAGAACAATTTATCGGTTTGATAAGATAGCATTTGTAGCGCATAGGATTTGGATTCATATTCTATTTCATCTTTCAGACTATCCGGAACTAATTGGCTATATAAAGATATGTATGAGAAATCACCGAACTGTTTTGAAACTTTTATATAAGGAAAAGGTGAAATATCCTTGTTGAGAATAATTGAAGAAGTTATGGCATTACCAAACTGAAAATTTCCATATCCAATAGAAAAATCTAATAAATTTGTTTGCAAAAAGCACTCTGTCTGAATCTCTACCTTTTCAGGATTTTCCCAATTATCAGAAATGAGTTGTACAGAATCCGCTCGAGTAAAATAGGCATCGCAGGTATAATGCCCTTTGCGGAATATAGAGAATATTCCAATAGTCTCTGATATGTTACCACCAAACTCTAATCCATAATATTTTAGCAAACGATGCTTATCTTCAGCATCTGATTTCAATAAATCATAATCTATTCCAATGATTCCGGAAAGAAATAGATCAGTATCTCCTTTTTTAAATCGGAATAATCTTTTTTTCGGAGATCGATTCTTGAATATCGAGATGAAGGATTGTGGAATTTTCTTTATCGGATAGAGTGCTGACTCAAATCCATAAGAAGTGATAAGCGAAATTCTTTTTAAATGATATTCAGCAAGTTTCTTATAACTTACTGCAATATCCAATGATAGCAATTGAGTAAGGTCATTAATGACCTTATCATGATATTGGGGATAGACAGATATTAACTGTTCTGTATAACCTAAGTTTTGAGCTGTTTCGAGAAATGAATAGACGGGATCGTTGGGTGAGATGATATAGTCTGCGAAGGAGATTGTAGTGAGGGTTGTTAAGACTATTATTGTTAAGAGGAGTTTTTTCATGATGGCTCTTTTTTTTGTTATAGAAGTTTAGAAAAAAAGTTTAGAAGTTTAGAAAAAACAGTTTAGAAGTTTAGGAAAAAAGTTTAGAAGTTTAGAAAAAATCCATAACCTTCTAACCCAATAAACACATAAAACTCTACACACCTAACCTTCTAAACTTATCTTAGTTGTTTAGTTGTGATAGGCGTAAATTTGAAAGTTTCTTTGTAATTCTTTCGATATCAGATCTTAAATCATCTAATTCATCTTGAGAAATATACTCCAAATCACGAGAAATAATTAATAGATTCAAGCACTCCATTATGCTGCCATAAGCAATTTGTGTGAAATGTGCTTTATCTCTTCCTGTTTGCCTTCCACTTCCCTCGGATAAATTGGTAGGTACAGAAACTGAAGAACGTCTTATTTGATCTACTATTCCAAATTTTTCTGATTTTGGAAATTTCTCTGTTATCCTGTAAATTTTAATAACAAAATCTTTTGCTAATTTCCATACTTAAAGTTTTTCAAATGAATATGTATGCACTTCTAAACCTCTAACCCTCTAAACCTCTAAACTCCTAAACCCCCAAACTAAAATATATTAAAACGCATTTAATTTAGATTGCCTGCTAAATACTGTCATAAAAATAATTTTAACATCAAGCCAGAAAGTCCAATTTTCTATATACCACAGATCAAACTCTATTACTAAAAAATTCCTTTATTTTCCAAGAGACATACCTAATTTCTTCTTCTTTTAATTGCTCAGACATTGGAAGAGAAATTATTTCATTAGCCAATTTATCAGTTATAAGGAAATCTCCTATTTTATAGTTTAAATAATCATACGCTTTTTGCAGATGACAAGGTATTGGATAGTGAATGCCGGTTTGTATTTGATTATTATCAAGGAAATGCATGAGCTTATCTCTCTTTTGAGTTCTAATAACAAAAAGATGATATACGTGCTTAATATTATCCATTTCATTTGGTAATATTATCTCACTGCAATCAGCTAAATATCTTCTGTACAAATCAGCATTTTTTCTGCGTGTATCAGTCCATTCATCTAAATGTTTCAACTTAACATCGAGGATTGCACCTTGCATACCTGACATTCTGTAATTATGACCTATCAAATCATGATAGTATTTTCGAGACATACCAATATTTCTAATCATTAACAATTTTTCATATAGAGTTTCATCATTAGTAATAATCGCTCCGCCTTCGCCATAAGCACCTAAGTTTTTGCCACAATAGAAACTGAAACAACCACATTTTCCAAAATTTCCGACAAATCCTTCTTTATACTTTGCAATATGTGCTTGAGCACAATCTTCAATTAGATATAAACCATGTTTATCTGCAATCGCTTTAATTTTATCTATTTGTGATGGTTGACCATAAAGATGCACTGCAATAATTGCTTTTGTTTTACCTGTAATTGCATTTTCAATCTCATTTACATCGATATTAAAATAATCGCTTTCACAATCAACAAAAACTGGAGTGGCTCCAGTCAATGTTACTGAAAGAGGAGTTGAAAAAAAAGTATTGGCAGGAACAATAACTTCGTCACCAGCTTTGATATCCAAAGCCATTAAAGAGGCATGCAGGGCAGCAGTCCCAGAATTAACTGCAACACAATATTTAGCAGTATGACGTTTTGCAAAATTATCTTCAAATGATCTTACATAAGGACCAGAAGTAAATGCAGAATCCAATAAAACATTCTGAATTGCATTATCTATTTCTTCTTTGATTGACAAATATTGTGATTTTAAATCTAAAAATTTAACTTTCATTGTTTAGAACACAGATTGCGCAGATTAAACTGATTAACACTGATTTTAATTATATATCTATTCTTTAAGATACTCATTTTCTTAATTTTATTGTTTATTTATTAGAAAGATTTGGTTTGGAAAAAACTATGCAAAATCCAATATAGATATGTTGAACCAACAGATATACTAATGAGTACATTAAATTCCTGACATATTGATTTTCTCCTTCCGAACTTTTCATTTCGGAAGACGCTAACTCCAGAAGCTTCTGCTTCTCTCAATAGCGAAGTAGAAGCTTTCAATGCCGGAGCAAACACTTCAAATCCTATTAGTTTCCGAAGCAAAACAGCTTGTGTGAAAACTGATGAAATGCTCGATATTTTCTCAACCCCCTCTAACTCCCCCTAAATAGGGGGAGAATCTATCTCCTTTTGCCGCAGGCAGTTCCCTTCCCCTTCGATAGGGGGAAGGGTTAAGGGATGGGGGTCGTTATAAATTAAATAAATCATCTTCACACAGCCTGAGAAGCTTCGGAAGGAGTAAGTGGTGTCGAGTGTATTATGTATCCATTAGTAATTCTTCATCATTAAATCTTTAATTTGAACAAATAATAAATTTATACTGATCGGGATTGCCATGGTCATGAACTTTATCACCATAAGCCAACAAAATTACTTCTTCATTACCAATATTAATAAAAGCATGAGCGTATTTGGGTGACACCAGTATTCTATCTAATTCATCTTTATTGCTGTCTAATATATACTCATTAATCTTGTTTGAATCAATTTGTTGAACCAATACTTTTAGTTTACCTTTCATAACACAGAAAATTTCTGTTTTCTCGTTATGATAATGATTTCCTCGTATATCTCCAGGACTGATAGTTGATGCATATATTTGCCCTTTAAAATTTAATAAATTCTCATCTTCCCGAATAAACTCTATTAAAAAACCCCTTTGATCAGAATGCTTAGGGATTGTATTTAATTTCATTTATGATCCTTATAAAATTTGATCATCTCATGCATACTTTTTCTAATATCATATTTAGGTTTCCAGGATATTCTTTTATTTAACTTCTCTGTTGAAATAGCATACCTTACATCTTGTCCCCATCTATTTTCAACAAACTGTAAATTCGGTTGAATGCCCATAGCATCAAAAACCATGTTCACAATTTCAAGATTTGAAAATTCAGTACCAGAGCATATATTAAAAATTTCATTATAACAATTATTCTCTATTAAACTCAAAATTGCTTCACAATGATCTTTTACGTGAATCCATGATCTTATATAGGATCCATCCCCCTGTATAGTCATTTTACGATTATTCAGCGCACTTTCTATAGTTTTGGGAATTAATTTTTCAGGATATTGGCGATTGCCATAATTGTTGCTACATCTAGTAGTAATATAATCAATTCCATAAGTACGATTGTATGCGATCAAGAACTTTTCGGCTGCTGCTTTTGTAGCCGAATATGGATTACTTGGGCGCAATATATCTTTCTCTGTAAATTTCCCATCTTCAGTATCTCCATAAACCTCATCAGTGCTAATTTGAACAAAAACAGGTCGATCAAATTTTGCTTTCATTCTAATATGTTCAAGTAAATTATGGACACCCTGGACATTGGATTTGAAAAAAACTTCACTATTTTCGATTGAATTATCCACAAAACTCTCTGCAGCAAAATTTACTAGATAATCTGATTTTGGAAGATTAGTAATTTCACAAATATCCTGTTTCCAAAAATCGTAATTCTTGTAATTTTCAAAACCAATATTATCCCATGAGACATAGGTCATTTTATCAATATTAAGAACCGAATATCCTTTTGATAATAATAATTCAATAAAATGACTCCCAATAAATCCACATCCCCCAGTTACAATAAAATTGTACATAATACACTCCTAATCTTTCTTTTCTTTTATTAAGTTCTCAATTCTTTTTAATAATTTATCCATTAATGGAAAACTTTCTTCCGGATATCCATCTCTAAAATGTTTTGGCCACGGATTAGATATTTTGTATTTATAATTTACAAGTTGATCTATACGAGCAAATGTTTTAGCGGGATTTCCATATACACACATAATATCTGGCACATCAGAATTAACTAAACTACCAGCAGCTACAAAACTACCTAATCCAACCACGATGCCAGGTAGCAATAATGAAGAAGTAGCAATTACTGCTAAATCTTTTATTATTACACCTTCACAATAAATAGATGGAGGTAATGGATCGTTTGTAAATTGAACGTGGGGATATAACCAAACAAAATCTCCAATTTTTGTTTTTTTTGAAATCTGTACTCCAGTATGTATTTTAACATAGTTACCGATATGACAAGCACCCTCAATTTCACTCTGACTACCGATTTGTAAATATTTGCCAGCTTTAGTATTTCCTCTTACTAGAACTGAATGACCTGTCACCAAGTTATTCCCTAATATGGAACCTTCATAAAAAACACAATGGCTTCTTATATGAGAATCTTCTCCAATTATTAAAGGTTTTTCGTTTGATAGATTTGTTGGATAACCTAGTATACAAAAATCTTCTATTATTGAGTTATTACCTATAATTACATTATCATGAATAATTGTATATTCACCAATACTAACATTTTCACCAATAACAGCTTTTGATGATATTTTACCTTTCATTTCCAACATCCCTTTATCGTATTTTTTTAAATCTACCTGAAATCTGCTTTTCCCGTGTAATTTCTATATAAATAGGAATTTTATAGGATTCTAATTTATCCTTACAATATTTTCTTATTCTTTTCTTTAATTCCACAGATGATTCTTCGTTATGTAAATTTATCTTTGCTGCAACGACATTACCCATAATTGGATTCTTTTTACTATAAACTGTTACGTCAATTATATTATCCATTTCAAGAAGTATTGATTCAACTTCAACGGGATATACTTTCTGACCACCAACATTTATTATATCAGTTTCTCTTCCTAAGATCTTTATCCACTCGCCATCAACTTCAACTTTATCTTGAGTATTAAACCAACCATTTTCATCAAATGGGGATGGGGCATTTAGATAACCCAACATTGCCGTTTTTGCCTTAATATAAAGAATATCATCAATTACTTTTATTTCATAGTCCTCACCACCAACTTTAACCCATAGAGAGTCGTCAGAACGCGATTTTGAGCGTAGAATACCAAGTTCGGAAAGACCATAGGTTTGTTTTAGTCTTATATTTGGGAAAAGATTGTGAAATGTTTTCAATGTTTGTTCTTGCATTGACTCTGTTCCATAAGTCACCATTTTTAAGGAAGAAATATCATATTTTTCATAAGCTCTACTCATCAAAATCATGTTTATAAAAGTCGGTGATGTCGGTAACAATTCAACTTTATATTTTTCAATCATGAGGCACACATTTTCAGGGCTTCGGTCTTCTACTGAAATTACTGTTCCTGCATTAGATAAAATATAGAATAAAGTATTAACTCCACCTATGTGATCGAATAGTAAAAAAGTAATCGTCTTTAATAATTTTCTTTTTACTTTGAATTTTTCTAACAATGGCACAAAATCATGAACAGCTGCTTTACTTTTTCCAGTTGAACCTGAGGAAAACAAAATCAAACCTGGATGTTTTTTTTCTTTTAAGTATATTAATGTTGAATGAGATGGTTTTATGTTTCTTATCATTACAGTCGGTTTTTCTTCTTTCATTTCAATCACAGATTCTACTTCTGCAATATCATAGAATTCTTCTAACGTTTTTACAGCAAAACTAATAGGAACAACTATATTCCCATTCTCAATTAAAGCTATTAAATATGCAACCGAAAATGGGTTAAAATCAGAACGGATTGCTGCAACATCGCCAAATTTGATGTCATGTCTTTTCAAAAATGACTGAGCCTTAACAATTTGCGACTTTAACCATTCATATGTAAATTCCTCTCCCCGCCAGAAAAAAGCATTATTCTCTTTATTTTCTTCGAAAATATTAAACAAGAAATCTAAAAACATTAAAATACTCCTCCCAAATAAATTATTTGTCCAGTTATCATATCACTTTTTTCTGAAATATAAAAATCAATAACATTAGCAACATCTTCAAAGGAACCAAATTTGGATATTGCTTGTTGCTTAAGAAGATCATTTAGTTTTGTTTCATTCACATTTTTTAGTAGTGCGGTTCTAATTGGAGAAGGTCCTATTGCATTTACTGTAATTCCATTTTTCCCAAATTCCTTTGATAAAATTGTTGTTAATTTCTCGATTGCAGATTTCGATGCAGCATAAATAGCTTCTCCTTCGAGATCAAGTGGGACTGCTACTGAGCTAAAATTAATAATTCTACCAAATTTGTTTTTAATCATTACTTTAGCTACTTCACGGCAAAAAAGAAATGTGCCAAATACATTAGTTCTAAAAACCTTCTCAACAGTGGATAGTGGTGTTAAAAGACTGTGATTCATAGAAGCAATGCCTGCATTATTAACAAGATAATCAATTCGTTTATATTTCTTTGCAATTTTAGAGACCATTTTCTTTACTTCATTTTCATTTGCAACATCTAGGCAGAAATGTTCATAATTCAGATGCTCCAAGTCGGTTTCGAAAAGATCACAGCCAATTACAACAAATCCTTTATTCAAGTAGTACTCAGCTAAATATCGACCAATACCTTGTCTTGAACCTGTTATTACAATTACTTTATTCATCATTCCCCTCAATTTGTTCTTTAATAAATTCAGCTAAAGTTGAAATGGTTCTGAAAGGGCTATTTCGGCGAGACATTGCTTTTTCAGAAGTTAGAGATATTTCAATATCATCATCTGAAAATTTTGATTCAATATCAACAATAACACTTACCAAACCAATCGAATCGAGCATTGATTTGTTTCCAAATAGCACAGTATTTTTACTGGCAGATTCTGAAATATCTTGAGAATCAAAATATTCATCAACACACTTAATAACGATCTGAATAATTAATTCTTTGGACATAATGTACTCCTAAGTTTTTTTATAAATTCTAAAACAACAATATCTCTCATACTCCTCCCTTCCCAAAAATTACTGCAGGAATGGTCTTAAGTAGTATTTCCAAGTCAAGTTTTAACGACCTATTTTCAATATAATACAAATCCAAGATAACCTGGTCATTAAATGTAACTTCATCTCTACCTCTTACCTGCCATAAACCGGTCATGCCCGGTAAAACAGTTTGTCTCTTCTTTTGCCAATTTTCCATTAAATCATATTCATATCTTACATTAGGACGAGGACCAACTAAACTCATATCTCCTTTTAAAACATTCCATAATTGTGTAAATTCATCAATAGAGTATTTCCTAAGGAATTTACCGATGGGTGTAATTCTCGAATCTCCTCTTAATTTTTTTGTATTTCCATTCCCATTAA
The DNA here is from genome assembly GCA_000404785.1 of Cloacimonetes bacterium SCGC AAA252-N17. Taxonomy (GTDB): domain Bacteria; phylum Cloacimonadota; class Cloacimonadia; order JGIOTU-2; family JGIOTU-2; genus Celaenobacter; species Celaenobacter polaris. The sequence continues at coordinate 42,716 of ASNI01000006.1, read as the reverse complement.
TCATTTCTTTAACTTTGTCTTTGTGAGGTTTTGGATTACAATTATGATACATTGAACGGAATTTAAACATATCAAATTCTTTACCATCTTTTCCAATTACTCTTGCCTTATAAAAAACAGGTCCTCTTGAGGAAATCTTTATAAAAAATGCAATTACAATCCAAATAGGAGACAAAACTATAATTAGCAAAACGGTAATTACAACATCAACAATTCTTTTAATAATCTCATAGCCAGATTTCTGATTATATGGTTGCAACCTAAACGCAGAAATACCGGCGATTTCCTCAATTTCTAATTTTTCAGATACAATATTATATAATTCGGATATTATATGAGTTGTACATTGCGTTTCTTTGCACAAATCAATAATTGCTTGTAACCTTTCATAGCAAATATTATTTATAGAAATAAGAATTTCTTTAATTTTATTTAAATCAACAATTTTTTTCAAATCCTTTGTATTTCCCCAAACAGGAATATCTATAAAAGAATTCCCTTGTTTGGATTCATCATCATCGAGAAATCCACAAATATTATAATAAGATCTTTTATCTACCTTCAGATATCGTGCCTTTTTTATGCTTAATTCACCTGCACCAATAATAAGTAAGTTGCGATTTATTTTTTTAGTTTTTACCAGCAAATAGTAAATTTGTGGAACAATTATAACTCGGCTAATGAAAAATAATATAAACAGGATTGTAAATGTTATCCCTAAAAGAATTCTGCTCATAGTAATTTCAGTTATCTTCAATATAAAGGACATAAATACTAAGACAATCAAACTTGTAAAAAGTGACTTGAGCAGAGCAAGGGTATGGCGTGAACGGTCAAGAATGATTTGATATTGATAAAGATGATTCCCCTGTAAAAATACCATAATAGTAAAAAATAATATAACATATCCCCATAAATGCCCATAAGAGATCTCACTATAATTTAATAATCTATGATGGAAATAGAAATAATTAGAAATAATTATCCCAGCAATTATAATTATTATATCATGGATGAAAAGGAGAGATTTGTGGAGTGGTAGTTTCATTTAATCCATTCTCTCTATAATTATATCAACAATTTCTTTGGTTAAATTTAATTGAATGCTATTTTTGAAAAATTTCTTTCCCCCATCTCTTTTTATATGAATATTATAAAAATCATCGGGTTTATTGATAAATGTTAATTTCCCTTGCTTTTCAAGATATTCATCCAAATACGGTCTTCTGCCAGTAAATATACTGTAAGATTCTGTTCCTAAAAGCGCTGACTCTCTATTCATGGTTCCACCACCGCTTACAGTAATATCAGCTGAATAAAGAAGTTGGAGTCCATCAACCTGTTTGTCCAAGAATCTAATTTTATTACTAGTAGCAATTTGGGATAAAATGAAATCTTTATCCTCAGAAGTACGACTTAAAATTAAACAAATAGTATTTTCAATATTTGAAAAATAATTCAATCCACTAATCAACAATTCTTCACTTTTAGGATCATGATAATTACCTGCTAAAGCAGGCGGTCTTATAACAACTAATATTGCTTCATCTGAAATATTAATTTGATCTCTAAAATTTTTATCCGGCTTAAAATTATTTAAATATATTTGCTCTTTAAAACCATTATATCTAATTACTTTCTTAAGATTAATACCAACCGAAGAAAGTCTATGTTTTGGAATAAATTTTGGAATAAGCATATACGTTGATAAATAATTAAATATTTTTGTTTCAGTATATTCATAATCCATCATAACAATAGAATTAATTCCCATTAGTTTAGCTGCAATTAATTGTGTTCTTGATCCGTGGCTTACAGCTAAACTAATATTATCAAAACTTTTGATATACCTTTTTAAGTGATATGACCTTTCAAACAAGTTTAATATCTTTTTAAACTTATTCTTTCCTCCATGACAGCCAATAGCAGTATGATTAATATTCCAATACTTAAGTTGTTCCAATGTATGATTAAAATCCCTTGCTGTTACGAGATATTTAATATTTCGTGTTTCTAATTCCTCGAAAACCGGACGAAAAAGAGAAACATGAGGTAAATTATCTAAATCAAACCAAATTTTATTTTTCATTATTTAGTATTCTTTTCTTTATTAGTTTCGCTGGAACGCCAGCATAAACGGAAAAAGCTTCACAATCTTTTGTAACAACTGCACCAGCTGCAACTATTACACCATCACCTATTTTTATCCCAGGCATCAATATTGCATTCGTACCAATCCATACATCATTACCAATTATCGTTTGTTCTGCTTTCAACTGACCTTGTTTTACCATCGGGATATCTACATTATCCGTTTTATGCAATTTACCCAAAATTGTAACCCCAGGAGAAATCATAACGTAATTTCCAATTTTAACATTATCCAATTTAACATTCTCATTAATTTGACAATTACTACCTATAAACACATCTGATCCATCACCTAAATATACTCTACTTTGTATTTTATTAAATTTTCCAATATTAACAAAATTCTTGAGAAAAAATATTCTTAAATTGTTAAACACTTTGCCAAAAGGGAAATAGCTACTGGGAAGTTTGCAAAAAATTAAGTAATATAAAAACATGCTTATTATTTTCATTGGTACTAAGTAAATACTACTCCATAATTGGACAGGCTCTATTAATAAACTCTAACAAATAGATTCTTATCAAGTAAAAATTCCTGATAAATTCTAAGATTTTCTCAATTTAATTTGAAATAAAATACCCTAATTTACCACTATCTAATATCTTAAAATCTTTAACATATTCAATATTAATAATACATTCCTTTCCCGCATGTTTTTTTAATGTATTCAAAATCAAGATTTCTTCCTTTTTTACAAAACTTTTATTTACTAATATCTGACAAGTTATTTCTAATTCAGTTTTTTGTACTATCCTATAAGCATCAACATTGAGATCTTTAAATAGTATTGTAAATCCAGGTCCTGTAAGAATGTTTCCATTACTAAGTTTAATAATATCAGGTGTTCGTCCCATCAGCTTAGTTATGGTTTGACCTTTGTAATTTTTAATCCCTTTATTCGATATTATTGCTTCATCCCCTATACTATATCTAATAAACGGAAATGCAAAATTTAATAGATCTGTTGTTAACAATTCATTGTCTATTTTTTCAATATTTGTTTTCTTTGTTTCAATATAACAATTATAACCCACTTTATAAAAATCATCAAAGATTTTGTATGCGTTAATGCCTCCATCATAAGCTCCGTAAGCATCAATTATTTTACAATTAAATGCTTGAATAATTGTTTCCCTATAATTTTCCAATAAAATCTCTGATGTTGATATGCAACCTTTTATGTGTTTAAGATATATATTATTAGTAATAACGTATTTTGCAAGCAAATATAATGCTGAGGAATATCCGAAAATGTATCTAATTTTTCTTTTCTGTAACAAAGTTACAATAATTTCTAATTTTTGGTCTGATAAATTAACAGCATTAACAGGAATTCTTCCAATAAGTAAATTATATAGTCGATTTTTAATTGATCGTTTATTTATTGGAAACAATGAAGAGCTCCCTAAAGCAACATATCTTTGCCCAATAGTATATCCTATTTTTTCCCATGCTTGTAATCGATTAGCAAAAATAAAACTCCACGAATCTCTATCTAAAATGTACTGCAATGGATCTCCAGTAGAACCACCCGTAGATTTGAAAAAATGAGGAATTTTTTTTATATTTCGAGCTTTTATGTTTTCAAAATTCTTTTTTATGTCTTGTTTTGAAAGAGGTGGAATTTTATTTAAATCATTTAAAGAAAGGATATCATTGGGTTGCAAATTTAAATTGTCAAATAGTCTTCGATAATAGACTGTATTATTGTATGCATGTTTTAATAAAAATTTTAATCTTTTGAATTGCCAGTCGCAAATTTCAGATGTTTTTTTTCCTCGCAATTCAGCTATTAGTTTATACCATTTCAAAATATTTGTAGAAATAAGTAAATCTAATAGTTTAATGAATACGTGCTTCATAACAAATTCAATTAACCTAATTTTCATGCCTTTCTTATTTTTTCTAAATGATCATAAAAAATCTTATATAATGTTTCACTAAATGGACTTAGTAAGTGATTATGTAGAAAATCTTGATATTTCTTTTTCTCATATCTAGTTAAACCTAATCTTTTTAATTCTATATCTAAATTAGTTAAATCTATTTTTTTGCCTATATCATATTTAGTTAAATCAAAAGGATAAGTATGAAAAAATCTATTTCTAATGATCAAAATGGGTTTGTAATATTTAATTGCGTAAAATAAGGCTGTTGAATAGTCTCCTAATACGCATTCAGAATTAATAGTCAAATCAGCTAAGTTTTTATGTTTATAAACAATTATGTTTTTATTATTCTCAAAATTTTTTTCAAATAACTTTATGTTTTCTTGTGGATGAATTTTAATTATTAGTTTGAAATTGTTTTGAAATGCAATTTCATTTATATTTAAGTAAAACTCCCTTTCTTCTTTTTCAGCAATTGGAATGACACCAGCTTTTCTTAATCCAGAAGAAATATATAAAATATATTTAATCCTACTTAAAAACTTAAGCTTTTCAGATTGTTGAATAAATGGATATCCTGATAAAATTATATTTTTATTACACATATCCATACTTGAAATTAAATATTTTTTATCTAATTTTCCATATACAAATGCATAATCTATATGCATGAATTTAAGACCATATTTGGGTAAAACATTCTTATTTTTTTTATTTAGTAAATGTAATGTTTTGATTGTTACAGTTTTTAAAATATTTTTTGCTCTTTTAAAAAAAAAAATATTATTAAGAATAAAAAAATAGATATAAAAGTATTTTTTTATTCTTATTAGAAAAGCCTTTAACGTTTTATTTCTATTTAAAGAGTTTGGATTAAACGAAGAAAAATCTAATTGAATTCCATGCTGATAATATATAGTTGTAATATTCAATTGTTTACAACAGGCAATCAAAAAGAGGTCGAATAAACTACCTGGATTTATAAAAACCATAAAATCTATTGAATGATAACATAATATTTTTTTTATATTACACATCTTTGACAAGCTAACTGTTGAACATGGCAATTCATCAATAGAAAATTCTGGTGTATATAAATTATTTAAGTGAAAAATAACAAAAGAATAATCTGCATCTGATAAGTAATCAATAAAGGGCTTTATGTGGGCATGATAAGCATTTAAGCTGACTATAAAAAAACCTATCTTCATTTGTTATCTCTTAATTCATCAATTAATTCACTATATTTCTCTATTGTATTTGTAAACCTAACTGCAGATTTAAAACTCGCTTTAGCTAGATTTGATTGTAATTCTTTGTCATTTGATAATCTTACAATAGTTTTAGCAAGAGTTGCATCATCACCCATTGGTACGATTAATCCATTTTTTTCATTAGTTATCACATCTTCTACACCTGGATGATTAGTAACAATAATTGGAATTTTACAGATCATTGCCTCTAGCAATGAATTTGACATCCCTTCAAAATAAGAATTAAGAATATAAAAATTAGCATTACTTATGTACTTATATGGATTTTCTTTAAACCCTAATAATTTTATCCGATTCGAGCATTGGATTTGATTGATATAATCTTCTAAAATAGTTTTGTGACCTCCGTCTCCTAGAATTAATAAATTCTCTTTAATTTCGTCTTTTATTATATTAAAAGCTTCAATCAAACCAAAATAATTTTTCTGTTTCTCTAATCTTCCCACCGCAATAAAGTAGTTTTGATATTTTACTGGTAAGGGATTTTTAAGTGCTAATTCAATTCTATCAGTATCAATATAATTATTTATTATGACAATTTTATCAAATAGTTTTTCTGATTTACTAACTAAATCATTCTTCATAGCATTTGTAAGACAAATTACTTTATCTGAATATCTATAGGAGAAATGAAGGGTAACATGAGTCCAAAAGTGATATTTTATCATGTTTTTCGTATCGCTGTATTGCTTTAAGAAAAAAGCTCCGAGTCGGGAAATTACTTTTATCTTTTTAAAGAAGAATATTTTTTTTATAATTACAGCCAATAATGCAGATTTTGAAGAGAAACATACAATTGTTTCTACATTATGATTTTTAATAATTTTTATTAATTTACTGATTTGGACAAAATGTTTATATTTTTTTTGGGTTCGCGGATGTTTGTATATTGTAATATTACTGTTTAATAATTTTTCATAAGAATTATTATCAATATAACTATACAAATATAGGATTTTATCATTGTGAGGTAACTCACATTTATTCAATACATTCATCATCATTCTTTCAGTGCCACCATTTCCTAGTGAAAAAATTATAAAAAGAACTCCATTCTTTTTTTCAGTCACTTAATAAAATCCTCCATATTCGCAATAATTTTAAAACTTTTCCTTAACTTATAAATATCATCGTAAATTTCTAAAGTAATTTTCTTATTGTCTAATCTACTTGTTTTTAGATACTGCAACATATAACTATTTTCATCTATTGGATTATTAGTGTCACTTTCACCATTATTATCGCTAATATGTATATAATCAGAATGTTCTAGCAATTCGCTCAATTCATACTCGAAACCTAAATCTAAAGTTTTGCAACTTACCTTTAGATGAGCTACGTCTAATAAAAGTGGAAAATCTATCCTGTCTTTCAGTTCATGATAATCTGCAAGATTTGTTAACATAAATGGATTTGTCTTATAAGTTTTAAAATTTCTTTTAGAAATCACATTATTTTCAACATAGATTATTACATCATCTCCATATCTTTTCAAACTAGAATAACCATTTATGAATCTATCGATAGCCTTACGTCTATTGTTTATTGTGGTCTTGCTTATATTATGCCCTAATTCATTCACATTTGGATCAATATAGAATCCAGCGTGAACACCTATTCTGTCAATATCCAGTTTCTTGGCAAGATCTATAGATATCTTGAAATGGTTGATTGTATTATCAAATATCGTTTGGTTTAAGGAAGCTAAGTTCAAGACAAAATGCTGTTCAGGTGGAGGAAAATAATTATGAATAAAATAATTAAGATTGTACTTTTTCTTCAAATCTATTAGATCTTTAATATAATTTTTATAGTAATCTGTTCCACCAGAAAGTTCTATATTTTTGAAACCATGCTCTGCTAATTCTTTGACAGAATGAGAAATTTTTGAATGTTTAACACAAGATGATGAAACAAAAATCACTTGATTTTCCTCAATGGATTGCCAACATATACACCTGGTTCTTCAATACTTCTGATAACAACAGATCCTGCTCCAATAGTTACATCGCTACAAATATTTATTTTATCTATGATTACAGTACCGGCTCCGATAAAACATGAATCACCGATCGTAACTCTTCCACAAATCGTAGTATTCACTGATATATGGTTATGAGAACCAATTCTGACTTCATGCTCTATGGTTGAACTGGAATTGATAATATTATTATTGCCGATAACTGTATTTGCATTTAAGTACGAATTTGCTAGGATCTGATTTGCTATTCCCATCTCAATATGATCTTCTATAAATGATAGCTCATGTATAAGGTTATCTGCTAAGATTTGATTTGAAAACCTGTGAAAAAGTCTTCTTCTTTCATGGTTATCACCAATCGATAATAAAATCTGATATCTTGAAGGAATCGAATCAATTCTACCTTTAACCGGAATTGCATTGATCAATTCATTTTTTCCTTCCTGATAAGAGTTGTCATATATTCCAATTACAGTATATTCGGTGTACTTCAGCAAGTTTAAAACTGATGTTACATGTCCACCAGCACCGATAATTATTATTTCATTTTTCATAGATTATCTCATTTTTAGAGATATTGTATTTAGCTGGTTTACCTATAATACTTTTATAATATATCGGAGAAATTCCATTCCCATTAGTTCTTTTTGCTACAATATTATCCAAACTAAACAACTCACCCTTTTTTATACGTCTGGCTGCAACCAAACATTTCTGCAGAGATCTTCTCGTTTCGATTTCTTCAAAAGATGGTTTTTTTATCTTTGAACCAAGATACTCCTCTACCTTTCTGATTTCCTTTACATACAGCTTTAGTTCTTGTGGAGAAAGTGAAGCCAGGTGATCAGGTCCTTCATTTTGTATATCTAAAGTAAAATGTTTCTCAACTACTTTAGCTCCTAACGGTACAGCATATGGTGATGCGCCAAGACCTTCCGAATGGTCGGAATATCCCAGCAGAATATCAAGTTCATTATGATACGTCTTCAATACATTTAAATTTGCCTCGTTATTTTTTATTGGATAGTTGGCAGTACATTGCAGTAATATCACATTTTTATTATATGGATAAATTTCTTCGAGAGCCATTTTTACCTCCGACATATAACTCATGCCAGATGATAAAATCATTGGTTTTCCTAACTTTGCAATCTTTTTTAGAAATGGCAAGTTGGTTGTATCGGTAGATGCAATCTTGTAAGCATATATTCCCAATGATTCCAGTTCCAAAAGACTTGTTTCATCGAATGGAGTTGATAAGAATAGGATTCTATTCTTAATACAATAATCCATTAATTCTCTAGTTTGTTGTTTAGAAATCTCCAGTTTTTTCAGCATGTTGTATTGTGATTCACTGCTTCCTGTAGTTTTTTTCTGATAATCTGCTTTTTCCACATTAGCTAAAATCAAGTTTTCTGTCTTGAAAGCTTGAAATTTTACTGCATCAACTCCAGATTCCACAGCAACGTCAATAAGTTGTTTTGCAACATGAATATCGCCATTATGGTTTACTCCAGCTTCAGCAATAATGAACACGGGAGAATCATTAGAAATTTCTTTGTTACCTATTTGAATCTTTTTATTAAAACTTATCATAATGTCCAACCATCATCAACTATAATATTTTGTCCATTCACAAATTTTGAATAATCAGAAATAAGAAAGATTAAAGTTCCGCTAATATCATCTTTATCTAACATACCTTTGTTTAGAGCAAATTGGTTATATGCATTAACAAAAGATACGGGTTGATTATTAAATATCCCTCCCGGACTTATTGTATTGACTATAATGTTTTTATCTCTTAAAAATTTTGCTAGATAACGAGTAAAATGGATCATTGAAGATTTATTCAAAGCATAATCAACAGGCATAGTCATTTTAGTATCGGAATATATTTCAAATCTGGGAGAGATTACTCCATATATTGAAGAAATATTCACAATATTTCCATAACCCTGATCAATAAAATATTTGGCAATGAGTTGAGAACAGAGAAAATATGAACCAATATTTAAACTCACGCTCTCACATAAATCATCTACATCTACGTCAAAAAAAGAGTTTGAATATTCTCTCTTCTTCTCAATATTAAAACTTTTAATCTTGGCATAAGCATTATTTACCCAGGTATCGATTTTACCATATTTGTTTTTAACGAATTCAATCATAGCATTAATGGAAGATTTAGAAGTAACATCTAATTTCAGGAACTCTGCTTTGTTTTTGCCAGATGATTGCGATATTTCCTGCAGCCGCTGTTTACCAACATCTTCGTTTATATCTCCAATTATTGCTGTCCCGCCATTATTTACTATGGCTTTGACAAATTCAAATCCTAATAAACCTGCTCCCCCAGTTACAATGACTATCTTTCCATCTATCATTATAGTACCTTTTTATACAAATCTATACGCCTATCATTTTTTATTGGAAATCTATCTCTTTCTTCATTAACTTTTGCTACATCAATATCGAAAACATCAAATTCATTTTCAGAGAATTCTGGAAGTATCATGTTTCCGGATTGATCAAAAACGAAAGAGCTTTTAACATATTCGATACCATTTCCATCTTCACCAACTCTATTTACGCCAATGCAAACAGACTGGTTTTCTATTGCCCTTGCCCTAAGAAGAACTTTCCAGTGGCCAACTCTAGCTTTTGGCCAGTTAGCAATTGTTATTATTATTTTAGATTGTTTGGATAGAGCTTGATAAAGTTCTGGAAAACGAAGATCATAGCAAATTGCATATCCAAAAGTAATTCCTCCGATCGTACACTCTGCAAGCTCATTCCCCTTGGTATAATACTTATCTTCCGATGAATATGTAAAAGGATGAATCTTTGTATATTTAACCAGTATTTTCCCTTCGGGAGATATAGCAAATAGATTGTTTGTGGGATTTTCTGAGGAAAACAGTACTATACCAAATACTATTGTTATAAAATATTCCAAGGCCATTTTCCGAAAGAATTCAATTGTTTCTGATCCATCTATATCCTCTGCTATTTCACGGCTCTTCATGGAAAATCCAGTTAAAGTCATTTCCGGGAATATTACAATTTCTGCCTTTTGATCTGCAGCTTTTTTTATATATGTAATACAATTCTGCTTGTTTTTTTGTTTGTTTTCCCATACATGATTCAATGATACTAAAGCAATTTTTATCAATTATATTTCCTGAAAACTGGTTTTATAGAATCACCAACTAAATATCTTTTTAATCCTTTATCAAGAGCTTGTTCGTAAATCTGCAACGATTTCCTGGTAGCTTCAAATGTAAGTTCAAGTTCAAGCTCATTGTGAGCGTAACTAAGAGCAATCCAGGGAATCAGCACACCATTTTTTATCATTTCCTGAGAAAAAAGTGTTCTAAAATCTAGAGAATTATTGCCCGATTGATCTAAGGTACAATACTCAGGGGAGCAGGGATAACCTTTAGCAATGAAATAGTTTTCTAAACCAAAATCTTTGGCAATATTGTTCATGCCATCTATCATTTTTCTACCATAATCCCAGAGGTGTTCTACCACTTTTAGTTCTTTGTAACAATCTACAGTTTTTACGAATGCACCCAGGCCAGACATTTCAGCTCCATGTGTCGTAGATACTAGAAATACTCTCTCTTTACCAACTTCTTTAATCCCGCCAAGATTCATAATCTCTCTTTTACCAGTAAGTGCTGCCACGGAAAATCCGTTTGCCATACCTTTGCCAAAAGTTGAGAGGTCCGGTTTGATATCATAATAGGATTCGGCTCCGTTAAGATGCCATCTAAAACCTGTGATCATCTCGTCCAATATGAATAGAGTACCATTTTGGTGACATAGCTCTTTTGCTTTGTGCAAGAAACCATCTTTAGGTTTTTCGTTTACAGCTGGTTGTAAAATAATACATGCAATTTCATTTGGGTACTCGTCAAATAGTTTTTTCAACGAAGGTAGATCATTATAATGAAAATTTAGTGTTAATTTATAAATCTCTTGAGGAATTCCCTTGATAAGAGGTGTGTCACCAATGAACCAATCATCATAAGAAAAGAATGGATGGTCAACACAGCGTGCAATCATTTTCCTTCCAGTATAGGCTCGAGCCAATTTGACCGCAGCTGACGTAGCAGTTGAACCGTTTTTAGCAAACTTAACCATATCAGCAGAAGGGATTAATGCTGTAATCACTTCTGCAGCCTTTAATTCAATCATTGACGCTCTCGTTAAATTATTACCATTTTGTATTTCTTTAATAGCTGCATTATCTATGGGTTCATATGAATAGCCTATCGTATTTGCTCTTAACGCCATACCATAATCGAGATACTTGTTACCTTCTGTATCCCAAACATAACAGCCTTTTCCTTTTGCTAATATTTTAGGTGCATTAGATGGATATTGATCATCACCTCTACTATAAGTATGTGCTCCACCTGGTATTAAATTATTTAGTTTTTCACTATAGTTCATCTGCTAAATCCTCCATCCGATTTTTCAATTTTTTCGAGTATTTTTAGAATTTTCACGTCATCATTTAAGCTATTAGGAAATTTACTTTTATCGCTGATTCCTAGTAAAAAAGCTGCAATTTCATCAATATACATTTGCTCGATGATATTCTTATTATAACCCTTTTCAGCTTCACCGGTATATTGATAATACTCTACCCATCTCCTATTTTCTGCTTCATAAACTTTTAATTTATTCTCTTCCCAATTCCATCTTATCTGCGCTTCTTCCAAATTTACTATCAAGCTTCTTGTGCTAAATCTAGAAGTAACGTCTATAATTACTGATCCTAATCCCTCCACAAATTTTAACTGAAATAAATACGTGTCTTCAATATCAGCACCCATATTAATGGTTTTCTGAAAATAAGCTTTCAAATCAATAGGATTTTCAAATATGTCAATCAACCAAGTCAATTCAAACGGTACTATTTCTCTTGCCCCCCCAGTTATTCTATTTGAAACATAAAAATCAGAAACTTTTTCCCAAGGATGCCAATCTGGCAGATAATTGCCAGAATGGTAAGTGAAATTTGAAAGTTTTCCATATTTTTTAGAGTTGATTAAATGTTTCAAATCTTTTATAAGAGGATGAAATTTTAGTGTACAACTTGGAGCAATATACGTGTCATTTCTATTAGTATTCAAGATAGTTATTGCATCATCCAAAATCACCCCAGCTTCTACAAAAGTAGGTTTATTGTATTTGATGGCAATCTTCAAGTAAGTCTTATGTATATCTGGAGGTGTTGAAATAATCATTATATCAAAATCTGAGACATTAATGTCCGATATTGTACTGTAGGAATCTATTGAATAATTAGATAGGGATTCTGATCGACGATCATTCCTAGGATCAATACCGACAATATCTTTATAGCCAAGTGCTTGCAAACATCTAATCCGTCTTCTACCCATTGAGCCTAATCCAATTACTAAAAATTTCACAATATTTCCTTTTCTTTTAACTTAAGTATTTGTTCAATGCAAATAAAATCATAATAGTCATCAATTTCATAGTTTTGCCATCTTTCGATTATATATGGCATTGAGTGTTTATTATATATTGTTTTATTTTTTTTCAGTAATTCAATTTTTACTGCATATATTACACCATAAGGGAAAAAAACCCGTGGGTATTGCTGTCTTTGCGATATTGATTTATATTCGAAGAATGGTGAAACAAATCCATTCTTGATAATCTTTGTAATCACAGGATTTTCTAAATGAATTTCCCCTAAGGATACAATGCCGTCAAAGTTTTCAAAATTTGAAGTGAATTTATTAATTGCTAAAGATAAATCTTCTTTTTTCCGTAAAGGCGATGTTGGTTCTAACAACATAATCAAATCATAGTCCTCATTTTTTCTCTCTAAATAATTAATCGCATGTAATAAGACGTCCACAGAACCTGAATTATCTTGTGCTAAATATTTTGGTCTTAAAAAAGGAATAGATGCCCCTGCTTTTTTAGCAATGTCAGCAATCGCTTTATCATCAGTTGAGACAATAACTTTATCAATTTCTTTTGTATTAAGAGCTGTATTAATAGTCCAGTTGATTAGAGGTTTTCCATTTATTACTTTAATGTTTTTACCTGGTAAACCTTTACTTCCTCCTCTCGCGGGGATAAGGGCAAGTACTCTTTTTGAATTAATCATTTGGATACTCCAGAAATAACTGTTTAACTTGTTTAAGAATACTATTAGTTACATTCTTGCTTGTTGGTAAATTTATACCTTTTTGTGAAATTTCAACGCTATTTTTATTACTGAATAAATAATCTTTATATGGAGGCATTATACTCAAAGGATAGAAAAATGGTCTGGCATCAATTCCTTTCTCATGCAAATTGGTTAAATAATTATCTCTATTACCATTAACCAATATTGATACTAACCAAGTAATTTTTTCTCTTTCGTTTAAATCATTTTCTTGAAAACGAATATTTTCACATACATCAAGGACTTTTCTATATCTTGCTTCAAGAGCTTTTTTTTCCTCTAATATTGCTTCGATTCGCTCAAGTTGCGCAACACCAATTGCAGCTTGCAAATTTGTCATCCTATAATTAAATCCGATTTCATCATGCCAATATTTTTGGTTTTTACTCATCCCATGATCTCTAAGTTTCCTCATTTTAGAATAATATTTCTGGTTATTTGTAACACACATTCCACCTTCACCGGTTGTAATAATCTTGTTCGCAAAAAAAGAGTAACAGCCAATATCTCCAAAAGAACCTACTTTGCGATTATTGAATTTTGCTCCATGTGCTTCTGCACAATCTTCGATAACAAATAAATTATTTGCTTTTGCAATCTTCATGATGTTATCCATATCTGCAGGTTGCCCATATAGATGTACAGGAATTATAGCTTTGGTTTTAGGAGTAATTGCCTTTTCAATCTCTACGGGAGATATACACCAGCTATCTTTCTCAATATCAACTATAACAGGTATTGCGTTAGCATGTAACACTGCATTAATTGTTGCAGCAAAAGTGAGATCAGGAACAATAACCTCGTCACCTGATTTAATTCCTAGAGAAACCAAAGCCAAGTGTATTGCAACTGTACCGTTTGATACAGCTATACCATAATCACTTTCGCAAAAACTGGAAAATTTATTCTCAAATTTATTAATATATTCTCCACTACTAGAGATCCAAGTTGATTGAAAAGCATCACATAAGTATTTGTATTCATTTCCTGAAAGGTCTGGAATGGTTATCGGAATTTCGAAATATTTATTATTCACTTGATAATCCTTAATTATCAGATGTAAATCTACCTTATGTTGTTTCTAATGCGTCTTTCATCATAATTTCAATAAGTTCTTCATAACGAACAGAGGGTTCCCAATTTAATATTTTTTTTGCTTTTGATGCATCACCAACAAGTATATCTACTTCTGTAGGTCTAAAATACCAAGGATCTATTTCTAGCAAAACATCGTCATTCTTAGGATTAATGCCTTTTTCATCAACTCCATTTCCCTGCCATTCAATCTCAATATCAACATATTTAAAAGCACGTTCTATAAAATCACGAACAGTATTTGTTTCTCCTGTTGCAATAACAATATCGTGTGGATATTCTGTTTGCAGCATTCTCCACATAGCATCAACATAATCTGGCGCATAACCCCAATCGCGTTTCGAGTTTATATTGCCCATATAGAATTTCTTTAACTTACCTTTTTCAATTCCTGCAACTGAATTTACAATTTTTTTAGTTACAAAACTATCACCTCTACGAGGTGATTCATGATTAAATAATATTCCATTTGTGGCAAATATATTATATGCTTCTCTATAATTAACAGTTATCCAATAGGAATAGATCTTTGCTGCTGCATATGGACTTCTGGGATAGAAAGGAGTAGTTTCTTTTTGAGGGACTTCTTTAACTTTACCAAATAATTCACTCGTTGATGCTTGGTAATATTTTGTTTTACCTATAAATCCATGAGTCCTTATTGCTTCTAATATCCTTAATGCTCCAGCGGCATCAACGTTTTCAGTATATTCCGGCGTCTCGAAAGATACCCTTACATGGCTTTGAGCTGCAAGATTATAAATTTCGTCGGGTGATATGGCTTTAATAAGATGTGATAATCCAGAAGAATCCGTCATATCTCCATAATGTAAAAAGAATTTCCTTCCTTTCAAGTGAGGGTCTTGGTATAAATGATCAATCCTAGTTCGAGTTTCTAAACTAGACCTTCTAATAATTCCATGTACTTCGTAACCTTTATTTAGTAATAATTCTGCTAAATAAGAACCATCTTGGCCACTAATTCCTGTAATAAGTGCTTTTTTCATATTAACTTTCATCCTTTGTTTGTTTTACATTCAAATTCACTTTTCTTCTAAAATCAACTATGGATACTGTGATTAACAGAACAAAAAAGGCAAATTCTGACATTTGGCCCACATACATTGTAATAATCACAAATGGAAT
Source organism: Cloacimonetes bacterium SCGC AAA252-N17 (assembly GCA_000404785.1). Classification (GTDB taxonomy): domain Bacteria; phylum Cloacimonadota; class Cloacimonadia; order JGIOTU-2; family JGIOTU-2; genus Celaenobacter; species Celaenobacter polaris. Next base: position 26,953 of record ASNI01000006.1, on the reverse strand, counting down.
AATGATGTACAACAAATATCTATTTTCCTTAATTACATTAATAATTATTCTATAAAGTATATATAACATATATAAAAGAGGAAAAATACCTACATTGAATATCGTTTGAATGTACACATTATGAGCTGCATAAAAATATATTTCTTCATGGGAACCAGTTATTAAATATTGAGGATTTATATTAAAAAAATTAAAATAATTTGCCCAGATCATTATTCTATTTCCTTCAAGATTAGTATTAAGCTGGAATGATGCATTATGAAATCTTGATATTTGATTTGAAATAAAACCAGCAAAACTAAAAATAATTAATAGAAGAAGAATTAATAGTTGAATAAAATTCTTACTACTTCTATTATTATATAAAAACATTAAGGTAATAATTACTAAAGAAATTTCTGCAGATCTAGATGCCGTTTGTAAAACTCCTAATACAGCAATACCTATAAAAAAATAAATTAAATATTTTTTTGTATTTTTTGTATTTAATTGTAGAAATAGGAATCCAATATTCATTACTAAAAATGCCCCGAAGCTATTTGAATCTCCATTATAGAATCCAGCAAATCTTTCAACATTAGTAACGTTTTTAGCAAGTCCAGCATATTCAGAATCAACCATGGTAAATAGATCTAATCCTCCTAAATAGGGTGTTATAAACTGACAAATAACAAGAAAAATCATGCTACAATAAATACCATATCTTACACAAGTTAACAGTTTAACATCTTCACGATTGAGATTAACCAAAATATATATTAAAGGAACATATTTTAGTATTAGGGATAATAAAATTTTAATTGTTGTAAAATAATCCCCATTATAAATATTAAAATATGAATTTTTTATATTAGTAAGAAAGTATATTACTATCATAATTATAATCAATGAAATATTATATTTTTGAAGAACATTCTTTTTGGGGTTTCTTAAATTTCGATAAAAAATTAAATAAAGTAATACCAGAATGCTTATTATATCATCAAGCCCCAAAAACAAAACAAAGTTGTATTTGGCGGGAACAATTCCGTTAGTAGGTAATATTACTAAATAACTATAAATTATTAACTCAGGTCTTATTATAAGCAAAAAAATAAAAAAAATTAGTAAAAATAGATACAAATAATTTAATATTCCATAGTGAGCAAATATTATAATTATAGCGAGTAGAATTAAAATAAAAAATAACGCTAAAAAGAAATCCTTATTAGAAGACAAAATAAATTTCCTTAAAAGTAATAAATTTATTCATATTTCTTATATAATAATGAAATTTCAGATAAAGAACATGAAATTAATTTAAGTTTTCTCACAATTCTAAAAACGTGTTCAATTACAAGCCAGTTTTTTTTATAATATTTCATTATTTTTGATTTGGGACTACAATTAAGAGCAAGCTCTGAAGAATGAAGCATCATATTTACGATGTATTGTTTTTGTAATTTTCCTGATATCGCATTTTTATAAAAAGAATAAGAATAAGCTGGATCTAAGCGTAATATTGAAATGTTGGATAGTTTACTCCCTTTTTTATTATTGGGAATAAATTTATAAATATTTTTAATAAAGGCTTTATTAAAAATAAAAAAATTATTATAGACTGATACAGGAACTTCAAGTATTTTGCTTTTATTAGTTTTCCAAAAAAAAAAATTACTAGATTGATTTTGAAAATTTGGTCCACTACTAAAAACACCCTTACTATCAGTATAATCTTTCCCTGGAACAACTGAAGTATCTACGAGAAAATTTTTGTTGACCAACCAATCAATTGTACGATTATCAATTCCCCATCTACCAGCTCTATGAGATTTTGGTTTTAAACCAAAATTTTTTTCTATTGTATTATAAAGCATATTTGCTTTATCGTAAAACAGATTGTCTGGTAATTCATACTGATATGCATGTAACCATTCAATATCAATACCTTTCTGTTCCTTCTGGAGGGGAGGTGTAGTCCAAACATGTAGGTGATGACCAATTTCACATTTTCTCTGATAAGCTTTCGGTTTTAGATAATCAATTGCAGGTTTATATGTAGCATATTCATATGTTAGTAAATATGTCGGAATAATATTGTACTTCTCACATAATTCTTGGAAACGAATTAACTCTTTGAAATTTTTCATCTCAATTTTCTCGGGTGAAGTCCATGCATTATCAGCTTCAGTATCTACAGTCAAAGTGAAGTATTGCAAATTAAGTTTATCCTTTTAATACAGCTTCATCTTATTTATTAACTAGAGTTTCAATCTCTAAACAGATTTCAGTTAATTCGTTCCGTTTTTTATTGTACATGCTTTTAATAACAATATTTGAGCAATTACTTTCAAGCTCATTTATCTTGTCTCCAAAATAAATATCACCACCATCTGAATTAGTGGAAAGTAACACAAAAGTTAATATTTTTTTTTCAACACTATCTATAGCATAATTTCTAATATTACCAATTTCTATACTTGTTTTCGAAACATAAAAACTGATTTTTTCTAATCCAATAACTGGACTAACTATTATGTTTGAAATTGTGCTAAATCCATTTTTATTCAAGTAGTCAAAGCAATATAGTTCTTCATATTCAATATTATCTGAAAGAATAAGCCCAATTCTACATAACAATCCTATAGCTTCTAGCTTGCTGGGACTAACAGGCAAGCTATTTCTTTTGTTAATTTGTTCGCTAATCAGTTTACATTTCTTTGCTATTGAGTTGGCATAATGTAAGAATTCCTCCGATTGTTTAGTGTTACAATTAGCAGCTAAAAGTTTAGTTAATTCCTTACGTGCAGTCTGAAGATTTACATGAGTGTAATTTTGTAGTTCACCATTATCCTCATTTATCTTTTTCGACATTTCAAGATAACTGAAATCGTGATTAATTACTTGGAATGTATCATGATGAATTCTTTCAATCAACGGTCTCTTCTGCGGGGTAAAAGGTTCATTCTTTCTTTTGCCTAATGGGATAATTACCAAGGGAATATATGTTTCTGGAATATTCAATACTCTTGAAATTTCTTTTTCATCAAAACTACTTATCCAAAGTGTGTCTATACCCAGCGAGCAGGCTGCCAATAGAATATTCTGCGCTGAGGCTGCTGCATCCATAAAAATAAAAATATTACTTCCTTTATCAGCAGTTGTGTATGAATGTGAACTTATTGAGCCAACTTTCCTGGCTAAAATCAAATCACCCACTATAACAATTGCCACATCTACTTGTGAAGTTTGATTTTGCTGGCAAGCGGTATTTAGTGATTCTAGAATATTTTTATCTCTAACTATAATAAATTCTAAAGGCTGAATATTCCTTGCTGAAGGTATATGCTTTGCAGCCTCAAGAATTTTCATCAAGACATCATCCCCGATTTCAAAGTCTCTGATAAATGATCTCACGCTTCGTCGTTTTTTTATGGTATTTAGAATTATCTCATAATTCTTCAAAATAATTCTCCTTAGCTGATTGCAAATCTGTAACATCATCAATTTCAATCCATTCAAAGCCATTTACATCCAAGGCATAATGATCTAACTCATTTGATTTAATCAAGTCATCAATCGCTTTATGATGAAAAGTGTTTATACCATTTTCCAAATGATCATATATCTTTTTCAAAAATAATGAGGTCCCTTCAGTTGAGAATTTATGAATGCCTACTGTACATCCAAATCCATTGTAATATGTTTTGCTAAAAGCAATAATTCTATTTTCATCATTAACCAAAACCTTCATTCCATCCTCTGGTAAAGGTTTTGTGGAGTCTATAACAGACAGGTTCTCATATCTTGAAAGAAAAGTACTTATTAGTATCTGTTTATCATAAAAAATATCACCATTAATTAACACCAATTGCTGGTCTGTAATATGAGAATGTGCTAACCATACACTAAAGTTATTATTTAGAGTTGCATATAACGGGTTTTCTATGAATTCAACGTTGATATTCTTTAACTCAAGTGAATTCACATATTGCTTGATCTTTTCTTTTAAATATCCAATACAAATAAGCACTTTATCAATAATGATATTATCAGAATTATTTATTTCATTAAGGTTGAATAAGGATTGACCTAACATTGTCATTCCATTAATATCTATTATTGATTTAGGAGTTTGTGATGTATAAGGTCTCAACCTACTTCCCATACCAGCCGCAATAATTAACACAGTATTCTTAATCTCAATCATCTTTTCTCCATCAAGTTAAAAGTTAATGATATTCAATTGTTTATTGAAACACAATGATAATATCAAACAAATTTCATAGAACTTTTTTTTACCTAACCTGCTAAAAGCCAACATTAATTTATCAATTGATTGCGATCAAACTCGATCAGAAACAGTTTTTAATTAATTTACAGACAAATAAAATGTTACTATAAATCATTTAATAAACTTAATATGAGATTAGTTCAAGTCAGTTAATTCCAACATTTTTCTTTTCTATCAAAGTACAAATACTTTCGAAACTGAATATTCAATAAAAACAACATAAAAGATACAACAATTAACTTACCACCTAATTTTGTTTGAGTTTTAACACTGGGTATATTATCTATACCCATTGTAATGACCCCTTTGCTATAATTATTCTCAATAAGATGAAATTTAAGCTGTTCAATTTCAAGTTTTGCCATTATATTCTGTCCTCTGTATTTTCGGTCGACATGTACATGACAAATATAGAATGTGTCTTCTTCAAATTCGATTGTCTTCTTTTTCGAAAAAGCTCTACCACTTAAACCCTGTAAATGTACTTTTCCTGTCCATGTCCAAGAAATCCCAGCTATTTCATTTGAGCTATATGCTAGCCAGCACCTATAATCATTTAACAGCCAATCAGCAATTACTTCTTCAGGAATATATTTACCATTTTTATTATAATAATTATAAATATCAATTGAGTTATTACATTGAACAATTTTGATTGGTGACTTTATTAATTCTGCATTGCTCTTCGAATTTGTAATCTTCTTAATTATATTAATATCATAACAAAAAACTAAACCATAATGAATTCTGATTTTTAAGTAGCTAATTAATTTTCTAAATATCTTAAGAATAAGATTATTTATTTTTAAAAACATTTAAATAATATAATTATCGTCTAATGGCCACGTACTGAAATCATTCAGAGCAATTCTTTGTAGATCATCTTCAACCATTTGAAATAAGCTATTTTTTCGTTGTTTGGTTTTTCTTTCTTCAATTTTCTCAAAATGAAATTCTTTAATCTCATCACTAAAGGGCATATTCCCAAATTTAGCATATCTTATAGCACCCGAAACATCTCTAATGCAAATCACTTCTCCCTTGTTATACCTACTGGGTGAAAATGGGATATCCAGGACACCTTTTGAGAATGCTTTTATTGCTCCTTTTGCTATATCACCTTTCCCAAGTTGTATCACCTTTTGAATTATTGCATCAACTTCTTTAAATATATACTTTTTTTCAAAGTTTACTTTTGCATCATAATAGTGGATATCATTGGCGTGTAGAAACCCATTCCTGCAAATCTTCACACCCAATTCATTTTCTTTTGTCGATGGAATCTTGATTGCTTCAACAGGTGATTTCATCATCATTCTATCTGATTTGGCTAATTGCGCTGTAATTGCTGACTCGAAAATTAACATTTCTGCTTTTTCAATATCACTTGGAAAAGCAGCCATATATTGATGGAAAACTGTTGTTAGACTTACATCATAAAAGCCAAAATCATTTAAGTATTTTAGATTCAGTTCCCTTAAAGCCTGCATTGCAGCAATGTCCTGTGATCTGTTTCCCTGTTCAGCATAACCTACAGATATGCTTTTTACACCTTGTTTTGCACTTAAAATTGTCTGAATTATATTTATAACTATTGCTAAAGAAGGTGGAATTAAGTTTGCAGTAAGAACGCCAAACCACTCTCTATTTATAACTATGCGATGTTCTTCATAATAAAATCCAGCTAACCTATCAATATATTGCCAGTTCTTCAAGCTTTCACTAGGTGGTGTATCTTTATCATAAGGAAAAAGATAACATAAAAAGCCCCCTTCAACAGCTGATGCACCTCCAGCTAATGCAATTTCATAGGTTAACCTATGATCAGGTGCTCCACCCCTGATTTGAAATGGGATTTTTAATTAATCAACAATTTTTTTTACACCTTCCTGACCATATATTGGAACTGGAAAACCATTTAAAAATGATTTTTTCCTATATTCGCTTATCTGTACACCTTCCTCAGCCTTCTTATAATTCTTAATTCTTGTCGATGCATCAAGTTGCACTGAGGCAACATCAATTCCTAAAGATTGCAAATCAATTAATTTTCTTATTTGTTTTGAGATGCTGGCCACTCCTGTTCTTGGTTGAAGTAAAGGTGTTTTACCTCTATTGTTCTGAACAAAATTGAGATTTTTATTTGGAAATGAGTGAACTTTTTTTATAATACCCCAGTCGATATCTAATCCTGTTTTCCAAGTTCTTAAAACATTCGGTCTAATTTTAATTAATTTTTCAATTGGCCATTTTGAATCTGAGACCCTTTCTAATCCTTCATCTTCAATCACTTCAGCTTGTGAAGTTCTAACTATACCAGGAGTTATTTTTTTTAAATATATATCTTTTTTCAGGTATTCTATGATATTTTCCATTGTAATGAAATTTGGAAAAACTCTAGTAAAACCCATTCTCTTATATTTGTTAATTATAACATCATCTTTTTCACATATTGATAAATGACCACCTATATACCATATTTGTTTTTTATTGCTTTGTGTGTGTTCATATATTTCTTTTCCATAATTATTTAAATACAATTCACTATGTCCGTTTTTGCTGGATATCATTATTATCTGGACGTCTTGTTCTGATTTGAAAAAATCATTAATCGGATTTTGAATACCTATATTGTCTACTTCAAATCCTGCTTCAGATAATCCTAAAGATAAAAGTGTAATTCCTACTGAATGGGCATCATCTCCTATTCCACCTAATAAAATGTTTATACCTTTAGCCATTCATCTTACCTATAATTAGTTTTTTAATTCGATGTTTCCAAGCAGTATTGATATACCATCGTGATGCCACAAAGAATGGTTTAAGATCCTTTATATCAAAGTGTTGAAACTGGCTTTTTGATGCTAATGCAATAAAAAGTTTGCTAAGATCAGAAACACTCTTTTGAATCACTAATGATTCCACAAAATATCTAATATTTATCCAGTAACCAGAATAAATGCCCAATTTGTTGCTCTTTTGGTAAAATGGTTTCTTTTTTAATACTAAGTCCCAATAAGCACATAGCGGCAAATCAATACCAATAAGTTTTGTAATATTGTGAAAACCTTCAGTTCGAGGACTCATTTCAATGAAATAATAACTACCATCAGAAATTGAGTATTTAAATTCTAAACCAAAAATACCAAAATAATTAGATTTTCTTATATATCGCTTGGAAATTTCAGTCAAAGTGTTATTCTCTAATACTTTGCCAATAGCCATAACTCCACCTTGTGGAGGGCACATTGAATATTTTACAGCTGTTAAAATTGGGGAAAATTGCATATCAGATGAATAGTAACCTAATACAGCCCATATGCTGTCTTGTTTACCTTCAATATATTCTTGAATAATAATTTTATCTATTGATTCTGTTTTCTTTTTAATTAAATCAATTAGTTTTTCTAAATTACTAGCAACTATTGTTTTAAAAGGTTTTTTGCCTTCGTCTTGTGAAGGTTTGGCAATAAGCTTAATATTGAGGGGAATTTTCATTTCCATTAAGCCATTCCAACTCTTCGGTTTCCAGGTTTTTGGCACATTTACGTCAGCTTCATCAGCCATTTTCATTTGATAATCTTTAAATGAAAAATCTTTGATTCCTTGTGTAAGCTTGAATTTAGATTTCAATACTTCTTCTGAATCATTTAATAGAGCCAGCATATAATCATTATCAAAAAAAAGAATTGGATTATATGTCAATTCATCCCGAAGTTGAAATAATTTATCAAGCAATTGTTTCTTATCAAATGAATTTATTTCTTCAAATCGTGAACAGTATTTGCTATATTTTGCAAGATTAAGTTCTCCTTGTATACCTATAACCACAACGGGGATTCCTGCTCTTCCTAATGATCTGACAGTATTTAAGCCGTTTTCTCCAAGGCCATGAATACATACAATTGCGAGTTTTCCCTGGTAATTTGAAGGTGTGGTATTCATTTTTTATAAGTTATCCTATTTAAATATTTTTTATTTTTAGTAACTAATGGAGTTTTCCAATTATTTCCATAAATTCTTTCAAGATATTCTTCTGTAGGACTTGGAGCATTAAATTTCATACCAAAAAAATCTATAGGTGTAAATGCATTATAAAAACGTTTAGGAAAGAACACTCTACGTGATGGAATTTTCGGAGACCTGAGAAGATGATTATTTAGCAATGAGAACAATCCTGTTATTAAAAAATTAGGTGAAATCTTAATAATATGATAAAATAGTTTGCTGGATTTAGTTAATCTCTGTAGAGGTGAACTAAAAATTTCTACTTGAGAAGTTTGGATGACTAAATCATAATGACTATTAAATTTTCCTTTTATAACCTTAAAAGGTTCTAAAGTTTCAAGTTCATTTGGGTCAACTCCATTCTGCAGCAAGAGCCTGCATAGAATACCAAAAGTAGGATATTTTATCTTTGATTTAATATTAGGGACCATGAGGAAATCTAAAACCTGGATAAAATTATTCAAAAAGAAATCGATTTTTCTTACATACTTACGACCATATTCATATTCAGCATCATCTTTTTCATTAGTATGATATCTATGAAGATCAAGTCGATATTGTCCAATTCTCCAATCATTTTTTATTATTTTGATATTGCTATGAGAAAAATCTAGCAGATAACCTTTTTTCTTTAATTCCTGCCAAAGTCCTTCTTTCTTATTTATGTCCAAGTCCAATGTACTAAGGTCAAAATCACCGTCCCACGGCATAGATTTACCACTTCTAAAGGCTCCTAACAACGATCCAAAATCTAACCAATAAGTTACATTCCATTTATCCAGAGAATTTTTTATATCAAAAAGCATGACTACTGATTTTTTTCTCAATTGATTAATCGAAATAGTTTCTTCTAACATTTTATTCTATCGCCCCAATATTTATATTTTACTTACGATGAATACAATTCCACATAACTGTTTTTAATTTTTTCCCAAGAATATTTTCTTGCAGTATCGAATGCATTCTCTTTTATGCAATCTAAATTATCTGAGTTTTCAATTTCTTCAATTTTTTTGATAACTTGATCTTGGTTTTTCATATCAATTAAAAATCCGTTAACTCCATTTTCGATATATTCTCTAAATCCTTTTATGTCATTTGCCAATACTATTGAACCGCAAGCCATTGCTTCAAGACCAACTAGTGGAAAATTCTCGTAAATACTTGGAAATATGGAAAGAAAAGATTCATTATAGTATATAGCAACCTCATGGGCTTGTTTTCTACCTTCAAAAAAAACATTTGGAAGATCAATACTTTTATATAATGGACCCTGGCCTATTAAAACAAAATTGAATTTTTGAAGTTTAGTCGCCATTTCAAAAATAATTTTCACACCTTTAAATTCAACTAATCTGCCTACATACAAAATTGTATTTCGTTGTCTAAGGCATTTTTCATTATGTTTAAATAAATTTAAATCAATTCCATTGGTGATTAATTCGATATTTCTTTTTAAGAATTCAATGAAGTACGCCTGCATGTGCCTAGAAACAGTGGTTACATGATCAAATCTATTAATCGTTCTCAAGGTAAATTTATGTTCCAGTTTTTGAGACAAACTCTTCACATAAAATTTATATTCACTATTATGAAGTGTTAACACCTTTTTTGCTGGATAATGTCTCAGAACAAATGCAATAATGGAAGGCATGTGTGCATTGATCACGTCCGGTTTTATCTGGTCTACAATATCTAAAATTTGTTTCCTGCCAATTGTCATGTAATACCAAAGGGCATGTGATCTTTGTTTTAAACAATGTACAGCGACCTCATTAATATAAACAGTTTTACTTTCTTTGCAAAATGTGATAACATGAACTTCATGCTTGTATTTTAAATTAACGGCCAGATCCCAAGCCACTTTCTCTGCTCCCCCAGAAGGAGGTAAGTTTGATATAATAATTAATATTTTCATTTATTAAACTAATTTAGTTTAGCTAAATCTTTAATATTTCTAATATTTAAGTACCCCAATTTCACAAATGCCATAAATACAATAGAAAAATATACAATACCAGTTATAATAATTAAAACAATATCCGAATAATTACATTGATTAATTAATATTATCAGTATAATTGGTGGTAGAGAAACCAAAAATAATTTTAAAATATCCATCCACGGCAAAAGGTTTAACCAACTTATATTTAACATACATTTTGTTCTAAAGAGTTGAAATATACCATTAATTGAAAAAGCAATGACATATGTAACAGCTGCGCCTATAATTCCAAAATACTTGATAAAAAGAAATCCGAATACAATACTGAACAATGTTTTTATTAAATTTGCATAAAAAACACTTTTCGTTTTACCATACCCCCTTAGTATATATCCATAACCCAACATTTGAATCAGTAAAACTAATATATATATCCGAAAAACACCAACACTTGCTAAATACTTCTCAGTAAAAAGAATAATAAAAACATGATTTGCCTGAACAAAGAAAAAAATCAAAGTCGGTATCGTAAAAGTAGCATTTTTTATTATCATTTTTTTCCATAATTGAATTGTTTTATTGTTTTCTTTTTTTTTAGAAAATCTACTAATTTGTGGTAGTATTACATTACCAACTGACAAATACAATATTGCTATAAAAGGAATACTTAAGTTACCAACAGAATATAAGGCAAAATCTTGTGATGTTAATAAATAAATCAATATAATTTTATCAACATTTTTTCCGATTGTACCTATCACAGTACTCAATCCCATTGGAATGACATACTTCAACTGTTCTTTCACTCCCCCTAAATGTATCTTAAAAATATTTAGCTTATAATAATGTAGAAGATATATTACAAGGAAAATAAACTTCAATACACCATGTATTACTAATGCAATTAATGCCGCATAAATAGTTCGATAAAAAAATACAAATGCAAGTAAAAATAATGTTCTAATAAATGTATCAATTGATAAAAAACTTATTACTAGTTTAGATTTTTTTTCAATAATAAATATATTCTCAACAATTGAAGAAAATACATATAAAGTAATAAGAAATACGGCAGGAACAACCATCTTATTAAAATTCTCAGTATTAATTAATGAAATAAAAGATTTGTGGAATATGAAAACTATTAAGCAGAAAAATATACCTACACAAATTAAAATAAAAAAAGTTTGTGAAATTAATTCACTCTGTTCTTCATGATTATTTTTATTTGGATAAAGATAAAAAAGACTATTTGTGAAATGAAACCTTAATATCGGAACAATTAAAAGACACATAAAAATTACTTGCCGATATAGACCATATTGTTCTGTTGTGAATAAACGTACTAATATTACTGGCACAATAATTTGAAAAAGAAATTGTATAAACTTTCCTAAAAACACATATACTGCTTGTGAAGTTAATGAATATTCTTTTTTTTTCAACATATCAAATTATTTCATTTTTGACTAATAAATTCCACAGCTATCAATTTGAGTGTCTTCCCATGGATCATAAAATATTAGTCCAATATTTTCCTGATTATTTACAACATCATTTTTGTCATATATAATAACCGATATTTCATTTTCATCATTTGCATAAAAATAGTTATTCTCAGCATATACATCAACAGCTGGAAGCCAATATTGTATATTTCATTGGGTTTAACTTTTCCCAATATACGGTTTAAATTACTGGAATCCGTTAGATCGCCATAGTGTAAAAATAATTTTTTATCATGGATTTCAGGATTATTGAATAAATGATCAATTCTTTCTGTATTAAAAGTTGATGCCCTACGGATAATCCCATGTACTTCATATCCTTTGTCCAATAATAATTCAGCAAGATATGAACCATCCTGTCCTGTTATTAATGCTTTCTTCTTTTATTCATCCTGTATTCCTGCATTTGGATATTCCGATAATAAAAATGGAATATAATTAATTATTCCATAAGTGTTATAATATGGTGCCGTTGATGATAGATCATTTTTATCATGAATTAATTCTTCAATAATGAGTGGATCAGTAGTGCCAAAATAGTTATTCTCTGCATTTATAACATTACTATTAAAAAACGTTTCATAAATCGTATAGCCGCAATTGATTAAATTGTTAAAATTAATTTCAGGATTTGCGTTTGGATAGGTATCGTTAAATCCTATATATATTCCGATATCCGATTGAATGTTATTAAGATATATTGTGGGAGAAGTGGTTCCACAAATCCTTAAACCGTTAGAATTGTATGAAAATTCATTATTGATAAAAGAAGAATTACTACTCCATAATTCTGCACCAAATTCATTTTGAGTAAAGTAATTATTCTTCATTAAGGGATTAGATAAATCCTTTACTTTTATACCTGTAGAGTTTTTTACTAACAGGTTATTATTAATTTTACCTGAATTACAATTTACAAAATAAATCCCACCTTCAGTTTCATTTGTAATCGCTTCACACAACAAATTACTACAAAACATCGAATCAACATCCACAGCTTTAAATCCACACTGACTAGCACTAAAAATACAATCCGAAATCCCAAATCCATTCACATGATTTAACAATCCAATATTCGCACAATCGAATTTACTCCATTGGACCTGCGCTTGTGAATATGGCTCTAGGGTAACTCTATCCCAAATATAATTTGAGTCAGGTTCTATTGTACTCAAGTTTTCGGAAAATCCATCATTCTTGGTAAACCAGATGAAGTTTTCATATTCTCCTACTGCATTAAAGGTACCATAGCTGGTTATTTCTTTGCCTTCGTTCAAACGTACAACTGCACCGGGTTGTATGATGAGTTCGTCATCAACTATAATGTCTTGTTCAATTATGTAATGATGGTGGGAGAGAAAGGTAGTTGGGGTGGAGATGTCGGAGGAGATTGTTGTTTCGGGAAAAAGAGTTAAATCGCTAGTGCGATTATTAAGATCAAAGACTAAAGAAGAAAGATTAAGGACATCGGTAGAATTTTCACTTTTGATCTTTGATCTTTTGTCTTTATTCTTTGCTGAAAGCTCATTATTTCCATCATTTATTTGTACATTGTAAATATAACGAAAACCGAAAGAGTCTTTTATTGCAACTACATTATAAACACCCGTTGGGATGTCTTTAATTTCAAAGTAACCGGATGCATCGGTTTCTCCGGTTTTAATTAATGTGCCGAAGCGGTGGTCGAATTCAGTCATCTGATTAATTATTACGCCAATGTGGGGCCATTTCTGATTAGCTTCGACGATGTCGGGATCTAACTCGGCAAGTTTGTAAATGCCTATAATTATTCCGGAGTGGTCGGATTGACCTTCTAAATTAATAGTGCCGGATAATGTTCCTGTCTGAGGTCCTGTGTTTGAGCAGAAAGTTATAGTAAAAAAGATTAAAGAGCAAAGAATAAAGATTAAAATTTTATTATTCATATTTTTGCCTTCTTGTAGCATTTGGAGTATATTGATCCAAATATTAACTTTAATTCATAGGATTCTTGTAATAAATATTTTCTTTGTTCGCTATCACCAATGTCCAGTTTATCAATTACTCTGTACCAATAATTTGTTTCACGAGCTTCACGAAGACAGATGGCTATTCGCTGCTTGAATTCATTTTCAGTGCATGCTTGAGATTCCTCGTAGTTGGCGCCTATGGACGAAGATGATTTTGATAGTTGATACCTAAAGACATCGTACTCTTTGTTATGTGGAAGTGATCGTAGAAATTGCATAGTCTTTACAACGAAATTAAGAAGTCTTTCTGAAAGATCACGATTAATCTTCTTTTCTTTGCTCTTTTGTCTTTCGTCTTTAATCTTGTATTCCATGCTTTTCTTCAGTTAAATATTTATACAATTTGATAATTTCTAATGCTAAAAAAATGATTTATATAATAAAGGATTATTCTTTATATGATCGTCAATATCTAATTTTTCTATCATATTATACCTTTCTGCTTTCTACCCCGGTGAAATAGTAACAAAAGATTTCACGGGGTAAACTTTCTGCTTTACAATTTCTACTTTCTGCTTTTAATCTTTCGTCTTTTTTCTTTTATCTTTTGTCTTCCCTTTTATCTTTAGAATTTTCCATGGGTTCAATTGCATCCTCAATTTGTTAACTCTTATAAATTATATAGCTTAAGTTCTTTAATGAAAGAGAAATCTTTGAGATTGTAAGTATAGAGGTCCATTTTAATTGAAATTGCTGTCGCAGCTATAATAGCATCTGGAATCATTAGGTTATGACTCTTAGAATACTTTTCAATCAATTCAACTGAAATTTCTGAGATATAGGAATCAATTTGATGAACATTTAAAGAATGAATACATTTTTTAATCTTACTTAATTCTTTCTTATTTAAAGCCCCATAGTATAATTCCATAACAGTAATTGTACTTATAACTATATTATCAAAACCAATTTGCTCAAGTTCTTTAAGTGTTTTATTATTACCTTTGAAGAATTCAATAATAACATTGGTATCACATAAAACCATTTATAGACTCCTTCCCCAAGCTTTTTCCCTAATATCGGATAATGAAATGGAGCGGTTTTTCCAAATACCAAACAAATAATTAAAACTTTTTGTTTCAAAATCGTTTGTTGATTTTTCTATTTTAGATATTTCAATGAAACTTATTTCACGAAGAAACCGTATAAAAATATCTAATTTTGATTCGTCTTTAATATTTAAAGTAATTTTTTGCATCGCATCTCCTTTTTTATACATTTATTGTTGCTTAAAAAATATAACATTAATTATTTCCATAATGTCTTTATTTTTAAAATAAATGATATTAATAGTTTATATCTTCACCCAGTGAAACAGAAGTTACACTTCTCCCCCTCTCGTCGGGGGGTTCACAGGGTAAAAACATCATATTCTTTATCTTTTGGTAATGATTTCAGGAATTTGAAAGTATTTATTGCGAATTGAATTAATCTTTCGTTAAGGTCAATTTCGTATTTTTTCATTTATTTTATTTTTGCCTTTTATCTTTTACCTTTTACCTTCTTGTCGCGGCGAAGTGTAATGAAGACGGATACCTTTTATCTTTTACCCTTTTACCTTGTTTTAACTGTTTAGACATCACATATTCATGTTTTTCTTTAATTAAACTCTTAATTCTTTCTCCAAATTTTTAAGTTCTAAACTCGCTGTTTTATTTGAAACTTTGTTTAGTATTACCTCTGAAATTTAATGAACCCTTCTTGTGCTCCCTATAGCTCTATTTCAAAGTTGGCATAAAGTTGGCATAAAGTTGGCATATCATATTAATTCGTAATATGAACCTCTTCTTTCCCCTTTTCTAACCACAATATCTATTTTGGTATTAAAGATTTTTTCTAAATCATCTTTCATATGAACCAATAAAAACATATCTACATTTGAAATTTCAACTACAATATCAAGATCACTGTCAGATTTAGCTTCTCCTCTTGCGTAAGAGCCGAAAATTCCTAAAGTCAAAATACCATATTTATCAGTATTATTTTCTTTAAAATCTTTTAGTGTATGTAGTATTTTTTCTCTTTTCATTAGTTATAGATATTATAACTTTCTAAATTTAAGGAAAGCAAAACTTTAAATATTTTCATATTCTGCTCGGAATTATCAGCTCTATGAATGTATTCTGTTGCAAGAAGTTCACGAACCCTCATTAACTCATTAATCAAACTTCTATTCTTTGACGAATCAACAGTGAGATCAATAAGCTCAAAAGCGCGCTCATAGCAATGCAAAACCTTCTCAAAATCCTTCTTCTCAATCCAATTCTTTGCCCGATTCATTTCATTAGCGATCATAAGTATCTGCTTATCAATACTAAAAGTTTTCCATTTATCTGAAGTGAGACCGGTATGCAGCATTATCTTCGTAACAACCTTATATTTCTTTCAAATTTCTGTAAGCTTTTCTACATCAAGTTTATCTTCAGATCTTTTAGTTTTTGATTTGTTCTTTATCAGATCAGTTTTTGAAATAAAATTTACTTCAACAGAACCATATTTACCCTTGATTCTATTTTCCCAAGCAGCTGCAAACTCTACTCCATCAATATCGTTAATAAAATCCACTCTCAGCGGTTCAACTCCAATAACAATGATATTACCTTTTTCCAAAAATAGTTTCCCGTTAACTTCTGAGTTAGAAAATCCGAAATCCACCAGGCAATCGGTAATTTTTTTTACATTTTCTTCACTCATTTCATAAAAAATATCAATATCATTTGTAAATCTCGGATATCCATGGAAAGCAACAGCATATCCCCCAACGATAAGGTATTTTACCTTATGCTCTATGAGCAATTCTAATAATTCTTCGAAATCTTGTTGGATATTCATATAAAAATTTACCAGCTTGAATTCTGAGACTTTCTACTTCGCTCAAGCGCTCTTCCGAACTCATTGAACGTCTGAATTTCAAATCCTGTTTTTTTTGTTCTTTTAACTTAGTTAAAAAAATTATTCTTTTCATGTTGTTTATCTATCATTAATTAAACTCCATAAGCTTGTTGCACATATTGGATTTGATAATATTGTTGATCCATGCTTTTTTGTATTACATGCTCTATTATTTTTTCAATTTTTTCGTCTTTAGAAAATAGATAGCAACCCTTGAAAACATTATATAAAAATTTATCCGGAGCATCATCAATTACTCTAAGATCGATTTTGCTACCTGTTAGTTTCTTTGATAATAATTGCTCTAATTCAAATTCATAATCCGGTTTTTCTAAACCTTGAAATGCACAATTTGTAAATACCCCAACATCAATATCATCGTAATCTTCGGTATTAAGGAATGAGCCGTAGATAAATGCGGCAATAATTTCCTTTCTTGCAAATAGCATTTCTTTTATTATGTTTATGATATCTTTTTTCATTGTTTTACATTTTAACCGTTTTCTAATTTCTTTTTTCTTTGTCATCCTCGAGTGAACTAAGTGAGCGCCTGTCACGGCGAAGTGCAACGAAGACGGACCTGTCACGGCGTCCTGTCTGGGCGTATCCGCCAGCTGGCGGAGAAGACTGAAGTGAAATAAAGACGGGAAGGATCTCTCAGAAGGATTGATTAACGTTCTTCTTGCGAGATTCCCCGATAAATCGGGATTGTAAACTTCGCGGAGTTTATACTGAGCAAGGCGAATGTGCTTCAGAATTTATCCCGTTGAATCTTTCTTTTCTATTCAACTGGGATGACAATTACTTTTAGGAGATTCTTCTCCGCCGGCTGGCGGATTCAGAATGACAATTACTTTTTTATAAATCATCTCAGCCTTTTCTGTGTTATTCGGTGTTCTCGGCCTGCCCTGTTTACCCCATTAAATTCTTTCTTTTATTTTTAACCTGTGAAATCTGTCTTTTATTTCACCGGGTTAATCGGGGTGGAATCTTCTTTTTCTTTTATTTCACCCTGTTAAATATCCCGATATATCGAGATCCCGAAGGGATTTAACGGGGTGAACTGGGTTGCTTTAAGTCTTTGGTCTTTTGAAACACTAATGTCATTCCGCAAAAATCTTAATCACTTAAAATAGTTTTTATCGCTTTATGGAGTATTGGAATATCATTATTTACAATATTCCATAAGATTTCAAGGTCTACACCAAAATATTCATGAATTAGGAGGTTTCGTAAATCCTTAATATCTCTCCAATGAACCTCAGGGGCTTTATTTTTTATATTTTCAGACAGCTTGCTTACTGCTTCACCAACAATTTCTAATTCTCTTATTGTTGCAGAATGTGTTTTGCGGTCTTTTACAAATTCTTTATATTCTATATCTTTAGTATATATTTTTATCGCTTCTATTGATGCGATGATATCTTCGAGGTATAGTCGATCTTTAGTAGGCATATATAATTTCACTTTTTATTTTTTTTTTAACAGCTTTTTTTAAATTTGATTCAATACCTAAGTCAACTTCCCTTTGTAGATTCTTTTCTAAATACCTTTTGAGTTCCAAAAAATTATGAAGGGTTTTACTCTCTTTAGCCATTTCTATCGCAATATCTATATCACTGTCATCTTTAATATTATTTTTAACATAACTGCCGAAAATCCCAATTTTTTCAACCCCATATTGTTTTTTTAGAAATTTTTTATTATTTTTTATGAAGTTAATTATATCATATAAATTCATATTTTCCTTTTTCACCTTTATTTAATCGGGGTGTAATCTCTTTTATCTGTTATTACACATGGGTGAAATGGCTTTATTTTTATATTTCACCCTGTTAAATATCCCGATATATCGGGATCCTGAAGGGATTTAACGGGGTGAACTGGGTTGCTTTTCCCCTGACTACGTCCGTGAGCGTTACGCCTTTAGGTATAATCATAAATTTTTGATTAAAAACAATTTATAGATAGGGTCGGAAAATTTGTATTGATTATTAAAACGTTCTATAATGCCCTCATTAATAAAAGATTTAACAGCTTTTTGAGTTGTTGAGACAGGTCCGAGATTATAATCATTTGTTGTTTTTTTTGAAAACAACTCTTCAACAGATTTACTGATGGCATACAAAACTTTTTTTCTATAATTTGTTTGTTTATTTGTTAATTCCCAATAATAATCAGATTTTAAATCAATAATATGTTCTAATGCTTTATCAACGTGGTAATTAGTGATTTTTTGTTTATTGTTAATAATCTGTTGCCAGATCTCTGCTGCTACAAATTGAATATAATAAGGAATACTATCAACTTTTTTAATAAGGTATAAGGCAGTGTTTCTTAATATGTCAATATTATCTTTTGCAAAACGATCAGATAAAAAATTAATAGAATGTTCAGTATCCATTGCTCTAATATTCATAAGCATTGCTGCATTATAAAAAGCCCTGTTTTTGTTGTTAAACATATTTTTCAAAAGATGTGTCCGGCTTCCGAGAAACAAATATGATACATTCTGATGGTGTTCATAGCCTTTGCTACCAAAGAAGATTTCCCGTAGCGCCTGGGAGCATAAAGCATTAAGTTGTTTCCCCCCTTCAGTGTTTGCTTAATGCGCAACAACTCTTCCTTGCGGTCATAAAAGAAATCTCCTGATACAATATTGCCATATTGAAATGGATTCATTTTTTCTTTTTATCTTTCTTCCCCAGTTAAATCCCAGTTAAATAAATAAAACAGATTTAACGGGACAGGTCCCAGTTAAATAAATAAAACAAATTTAACGGGACAGGTCCCAGTTAAATACAAAAAGATGAGATTTAACGGGATAAATAGTAACAGATTTCAAGGGGTTCACCCTGTGAAATATACTTTCGTATTTCACGGGGTAAACTTTTTGCTTTCATATCATGGCGTAGTGCAACGAAGACGGATGAATGACAACTTGTTTTTGGGAGATTCTTTTTTCTTTATTCAATTTCTTTAATTTTTCGTGTTATTTCGCCTGCCTCGGCGAATCGTAGCGAAGACTGGTGTATTTCGCCTGCCTCGGCGTCCTGTCTGGGCGTAGCGTAGCAAAGACTGAAGTGTAACGAAGACGGGTGGTTTATCTTTCTTCTTTCTTATCACGGCGTCTTGTCATGGCGTATTAACCAATTGAAATCGCATTTCTTATTTCATCAACATAATATTCAAAATAATGCAGTTTTTTAGTAACAATAGTAAAGAGAATATTAATATCAACATATTCATAACGATGAACAATAAAATTGCGAAATCTTATCATATCAATATATTTTTCAGATTCTTTTATTATGCCTAAATCTTCCAATTTTGCAATAGCTTCAGATGAACTCATGGTGGGTTTGCAATTTTCTAAAGCCAAGATTCTTTCAGCTATATCCAACATAATTTCAATTGATACTTGCAATGCTCGCTCAACAGCATTTCTAATTAGAGTACTCTTTTTAATTTTATTTAAAGAAGTAATATCCCACGATCTGATTTCTTCGATTTTATTTTCAAGTAATCGAATTTTATTTTCAATTACACCATTATATTCCATTAATAACCTCTATACTTCAACTGAAGTTTTCTTCTATACATTTCATCTTCGTATTCACGAGCTGTCAGAGAAAAAAATTCTGCAAACTTATCTTTAAAACTATCTCTTACAAATAACAATGTTCCCCTTAAAGCTTCGAACCGTAAGATCAGAGAAGCAGTATTTAAATTACAAATATCCAAGGTTAGGTTAGGATAGATTTTTTCGAAACTTTTAAAAATTTTTAATATTAAAGTTTCAGATATTTCAATATTTTTAGAAAAATAAAATGCAATATCAATATCTGAGTTTTTGCCTATATTCCCATCTTGTGTAGATCCAAAAATATATGCAAATTCAGCTTCTGGAATAGTATTAAAAAGTTCTTTGCTAATTCTATCTATGTCAATTTTCATTTCTTTTTAATCTTTTATCTTTCTGCCCCAGTGAAATCCCAGTTAAATAAATAAAACAGATTTAACGGGACAGGTCCCAGTTAAATACAAAAAGATGAGATTTAACGGGACAGGTCCCAGTTAAATACAAAAAGATGAGATTTAACGGGATAAGTAGTTCCCCCTGAAAAAGTTGTTAAGGCCTTGATAAATAACTTGACTACGAGGATTTTAGTACGTAATAAACTCCCAAAAAAGGTGCAGAAATGCTTAAAAGTCTGAGAGTTTATGATGATAAAAAATAAAGTAAATGAACCAAATATGTTTCAAATGTATCTTCCAAATATTCTAAATCTTCCACATCCGCTCTGTAGATTAGCGAATAGTATATCTTGGGATGATCTTAATGAATCATTCAAGGTATTGTATTCAGAAGATATGGGGCGTCCTGCGAAATCGGTGCGTTTAATGGTGGGTCTTCATTTCCTGAAGTATATGAAAAACCTGAGTGATGAAGTTCTTGTGGAGCAATGGATCGAGAACCCCTACTGGCAGTATTTCTGCGGAGAAGAATATTTTCAGACAGAGTTCCCGATTCATCCTACCAGCATGACCAAGTGGCGTAATCGACTTAAAGATTCACATTTACAAGAGCTTCTTGAGACAACGATCAAGTCGGGTTTAAAGACGAAAACGATAAGGAAGCAGAGCATCAAGAAGGTAAATGTTGATACAACAGTACAGGAGAAGAACATCACCTTTCCTACAGATGTAAAGTTGTATTACAGATTAATCCAACATCTTGTTAGAAAAGCGAAATCACATGATATTCCAATGAAACAGACCTATGAGAGATCAGGTAAGACTTTGCTTCGTAGACATGGCGGTTATGTGCATGCGAAACAGATGAAACGAGCCATGAGCGTTAAGAGTAAGTTAAGGACCTCACTTGGGAGATTGTATCGAGATATTCTTCGGAAAGCGACACCGGAACTTCTTATGGATAAAGATTTCGAGGCATTAAGACAGTTAGTGGATAAGGGTTTGAGTCAAACGAAAACGAGTAAGCATAAACTTTATAGTGTTCATGAGCCACATGTGGAATGTATCTGCAAAGGGAAGGCACATAAGCGTTATGAATTTGGCAACAAGGTTGGATTTACGGGAACGTCTAAAGAAGGTTTTATATTGTCGGCAGTAGCTTTTCATGGGAATCCTTATGATGGTCATACTTTACAAGAGACTTTACATCAAGCGAAGAGCAATGTGCGTTCGGTTGGCAACCTGGAAGATGTGTATGTAGATCTTGGGTATCGGAAGCATGATTATGAAGGTGAAGCAGAGATTCATATTGTAGGAAGAAGTAGAAAGCGTCTTACACGTTCACAGCGGAGGTGGTATAATCGGCGTAGCGTCATTGAAGCGGATATTGGACATATGAAAGGCGAACATCGTCTTGATCGCAACTATCTTAAAGGTAAAGAGGGAGATTCATTAAATGTAGTATTCTCAGCCTGTGGATATAATTTACGGATGATCTATAGGCGAATTGCGTCTGCTTTTTTTGTCTTTACTGTTTTTATCAAAAAAATGCTCAATTTCTTGGAAAATTATGTTAAAATTATACAATCTGACCCATATCTCAATTCATATTGTAAATCTTATGCTTAAATGTAATGAAAATGTAAATAATCTAATGCACAAAAACAGAGTTTTTCAGGGTCGACTAATTAGTAACAAAAGATTTCACGGGGTAAACTTTCTGCTTTTTAATTTCTGCTTTCTGCTTTTTAATTTCTACTTTTTTCAAGAACAACATTTGTTTTCATAATGAAGAATTAAGCATTAAAAACAATGAGATAAATAAACACAATTTTTTTATTCATTATGATTACGTTTATTAAAAAGTTTGGGTCGCCACATCAATCAAGAAATTTTTGATCTCATCATCATTTACAGGTTCACACATAAACTCGATTTTTTCACTTTCGTCTATATCATCAAAATACGAAAGCTGTTCCAGAAAAAGCTTCTCATTAAAATAATTACAAAATATTTTTTTTGCTCTTGAAATAATCTCATCCAGATTGAAATGAAATTTAAGAAGAAAGTACAGATCAACATAGTCTTTCCATTTTGCTCTTCCGCCAAGTGCATAGGATTTCATTGTTGCCAGGTCGATCAATGCAGGCAAGTTAATTATAGTATTAAAATTCGTATTCGCTTCAATCTTAAAGGGAAATTGCATAAATGTAAATTTCACGTCTTCAATAATTAAATGAAGCTGATCATGAGCTTCGAATATAGTCTTCTGGATTGATAAATCATTATGTTCAATCAAACGTTTGATATCACCTCTATCAATTGCTTTATCTGAAAAAAGGTCAAAATCTATAGATCTTCGGTGTCCTATATATAATGCGACTGCTGTTCCACCAACAAGATAATAGTTATTTGAAAAATCCTTAACAAAGGGCAGTAATTTCTGTTGATTTTTTGTAAGTATCTCTTTATGCATTTCGTGTAAAATAAAGTGTAAAAAAATTAATAGTTCGTGGATGATAGTTAACACGTTTTCGATGAATACTCTGATAGAAAATTTCAGCAACTTTTTTTATTCCGATAAGTGTAAATAAATTTTTTATGCTTTCTATATCACCATAATTCAAGATTGTTTCTATCAATAGATTTAAGCTAATTTCCGCTTTTGCATCTTCCCTGATCCACCAGAAAAGATAGCTGTTTTCTCTTATGAATTGTTTAATTTCCGGATTATTCATAAACTCTAAATTTATTAGATTTCCGATACCCAATCCTTAAGCTAGTGAATCAGAGTGACAACTAATTTTCTGTGAAATTCACATTTCACTTTTCATGACTCACGTTTCACGATTCTAACAATCGAATGAATAAATTCATTGCATATATCCATTTTAGTTTGAGCTATTTCAATAACACGTATATTATCAACTTTCCAATACAAATGCACCAAAAGATTTCTGAATTTTGCCATCTCAGACATTTTATCAGCTAATCCTTCATCAATAAAATTATTTTCTTGCAACAATTGAAAACAATGGGAATAACTTTCCGGAGCGACGTTAAGAGATTTCGCTGTAATATGGGCACACATATCGATACAAGCTTCTATCAGAATGATAAGTTGATATTTTATATTTCCTAATTTCTCATCATCTTTAAGTAATGCATCAAGAGATACATCCTCATATCGAGCGAGTTGACCTAATGCGTTTCTTGCTTCGCCAATCAGAGTTATAATTTTTTCTTTATTAATAGTCATTTCTACTTTTTTACATTACTTCCTATAAATACAAGTTTCTCTGGAATTTAAAATCAAAATACCTTGTCCACGCTTGTGTGATGAAGTCAACTCGAAAGTTATCATCTCTATTTACAATTGCTTTGCCTTTGGATATATAATAAATGAGATGATCGGGTGCATTATTCATAATAATTATATCAACTGATTTTTTTATTACCTTCTCAATTTGTAATGCTAATTTTATAGCATAAGAAAAATCGGAGCCTGCGAATGTTTTAAATACTTCGGTTTTTATAAAAATTCCAATATCAATATCATTATATAATTCTTCTTCAATAAAAGAGCCAAAAAGGTATGCAAAATCTATTTCAGTTCTTTCTTTGAGAATTTTTTGTATTGAATTATTTATTTCTTTTTTATTCATTTCTTAATAATTCGTCGATTGATTTTCTTGGGATTCTATTCCACCGGCTGGCAGATCAGAATGACAACTAACTTTTTGCGAGATTCTTTCTTTTCAAGAACTTGATATCTTCTCTATCCTTTTCTCTATTGAGGGCTTCTTTGTTTCTGATCAAATGCTCAATATCTATGAAATAAATTTCTATAACTTCTCTTCCAGTGATTATTTTAACGGTTTCTCGTTTTTGCCACGCTTCTGCAAAATTCACTGCTTCGATCTTGCTTATCAGATCAATACGATTGGGAATTACACCGAATTGGAAGATGACATTCTTTTCCATCAAATCTTTTTTATTCCGAATGCCGGGTATATCATTGCTCCAGAATTCGAGGAGTGCATTATATAATTTTTCCACATTCTTTTCAGTTTGGTTATAAAAAAGATCAATATCACCTGTGAGTCTAACATGTCCATAATAAATTACTGCCTGTCCACCAACGATTAAATATTCTACCTGATGTTTGTATAAAAATTTCATCAGTTCAAGAGCATCAACAGAATAATTAGTTTTTCTTATTTCTTTCATGATATTCTCGAACATCGATAGTTGTTTTACTATAAACTCGATCTTTTAATTCTTTAGCAGCTTCCATTCTTTGCTGTGGTGTCATATTAATTTGCTGTTGAATATCCCATTTTTCTGCATCTTTGAAGCTGTGAGTTTTATGTACAATTCGTTTCATTTATTATATTCTTTCAAAATATTAGATTCCTTATTCCCGAGGACTGGGAAGGATGAGATATTTTCTCTTTTTTTTTGTCATCAGTTAGCTGGCGTAGTGAAACGAAGACGGACCTGTCACGGCGTCCTGTCTGGGCGTAGCGTAGCGAAGACTGAAGTGAAACGAAGACGGACCTGTCACGGCGTCCTGTCTGGGCGTAGCGTAGCGAAGACTGAAGTGAAACGAAGACGGATCACCTTGTTATTTGAACCAGCGAATTATTTGTTCCCATCAAAACATCTTTTGCAATAATTTGAAAATCTCTCTCGATTTTATTTTCATCGGCGGGATGTGCCCACTTAATTAATTTCAATAAATTTGGATCGATGGTGTTAAATAATCTGGAAATATCGATAGGATTTGTCCAGGCATCTTTCTGGATTGCCTGATCAATGATATTTTTCCAGGAAAAGGAAAATACACGAGCTATAAAGACAACATCAACAAAGTCTTTAATCTCGAGCCGAGGTAATGCAGATATTTTGTTGGATAAAATATTCTGGATATTATCTATCTTTCCCAGTTTTTCATCTTGTTCGAATCCATCGTAGTGATATTCAACATCATTTATGAAATCGATTTTCAAATCTATTTCACTTTCTTTCGTGGTAACGACTCTGACGAAATCATCGGCTCTTGTGAGAACGTTAAAGTTAATGCCTGTCAAAGATAATTTTGCTTCGATTTTGTTGATATAATCTCTAAATTTTGGGTCGGCATTCACAAAGAAATCAAGATCATCCGAATAACGATGCTCCATATATTTTCTACTTAGAACAGTTCCACCGGTCAGATAGAATTGTGTGTCACAAGATTGGATTACCTGAATGATCTTATTTTGAAAAGGATACAACTTTTCTGTGTAATACTTCATTATTGATTTATCACTTTATTTTCGAATAACATGTTTCTGGCATATCTGAAGCGGTCTTTTAAAGATTTCGATTTAATTCTCAGGATCACCTCATCGGACAAAGCTGAATGCAACTGCTTTTCACTTAATTGCTCTAATATCTTATACCAGACAACCGATGACAATATCCTTGCATATAATGAAGCTGTTAATGGATTATTTACTTCATTCTGATCCAAAAGAATCTGAATTTCAGACTGCGATAAATTCATATCCCAAAATATATTTTTCATAACTTTTCAATTATTTTTCATTGTCATCAGTTAGCTGGCTGATCTCCCAAAGGGATAGACTACCGTTTTTGCGAGATTCTTCAGTCGTTGAATTGATACTGAGCAAAGCGAGTGTGCTCCAGAATGACAAGTTCTTTTTTTATTCCAATTCCTCTTATAAGATGTCATTCTTGCGAAGCCCGTCCTCACGAAGGCGGGGAGCAGGAATCTTCTGGATTCCCGATCAGGTCGGGAATGAAAATCTTCTTTTGCGAGATTTACTTCTCGCTATTCACTATTCACTTCTTACTTCTTCTCATGCTCCAATATATGTATTTTTTCAGCTCTAATAAGGATTTTCGAAATAGTTTTACCCTCATTGTTTTCCCATTGATTGAGCTTGAGATTTCCTTCAACAAGAATGGGACTACCTTTTTCAGCATTATCCTCGATCTTTTTTGCTTGGTTGCCCCACGCTTCCACATCTACAAAAGTGGTGTCTTCCTGCCAGTTTCCATCTTTATCCTGGTAGGGGCGATTATTCGCAATAGTTATCGTGGTAACTTTGATCTTCTTGTCTCCAACTTCTTTGATTTCCGGATCTCGAACGATGTTTCCACCGATGATTACTGTATTCACATTTGGTGTACGTTTGCTCATTTCGATCCTCCTAATTGATTTTTTTTTTGATGAGCACTTAGAAAAGATAAAATTATCCCTTTTTATGTCAAAAAGTTTATTCGGGAATTGGCATAACCCCAAAATTTTTCATATTCATGACACTTTAAG